>NZ_JBLZFZ010000013.1:0-147167 GCF_050753385.1 Pantanalinema rosaneae CENA516 | reverse complement strand
AGATGTGTATAAGAGACAGCCCTACCCCCTTCTCCCCCAACCACCGATTTAAATGCCGCGATCGTCGCTGCCGCTAATCATTTGCGAGGCATGTCTACCGCCGAAGGTCCCGATGGTGGCAACAATGCCTGTGCCTGGACGGTAAACAAGGTATTGCAGCAGGCGGGGATTGCACCTCTGGGGGAAAATCCGAATTATGTGCCGTCCCTGCTCGATGCCCTGAAACAAGGACGGGGGCAGTTGGTTTCTCCCTCAGACGCTCGGGCAGGTGATCTGGTGATTGCCTGCGGAGAAGCTCACATTGGCATTGGTCTAGCCGATGGCTGTAGCCGGGTGTTGTCGAACTCATCCTCGCGGGCCTGCTTCGTTTGGGAATCCGATCGCGATTTTGATGGGTCGTATGGTGGCTCCAGCACAATCTATCGCTTGCTGCGCTAATCCTGCATTAATCGCATTAATCTCTATTCGTTTCCGTCGTCCATTGTTTCAATCGCCTCAGCATTCAATCTTACAGGGTGTCCCATCATGGCAAAGCAAAAGACTTACTACGATTACTTGCGACAGGAACTGGGTGAACTGGTTGAGCAGTTGCAACTCCCAGACTTGTACAAGCAGTCTTTAAAGCAACGTTGGCTCGATCAAACCGTTTGGGCGGACAAAAAATCGGCGGAATGTCGGCAGTGGCATTATCGGTTACGCCTGACTACGATTATTGGTGGGGTAATTCTGCCTGCCCTAGTGGGAATCAACTTTGAGATTGGCAAAAACAATCCAGTGCTGCGGACAGTGTTTCCTTACCTGCCCTTTGCCTTAAGCCAGGTGATTGCCGTCAGTGCCGCGATCGAAGAGTTCTGTCGGTTTGGCGATCGTTGGCGAGATTATCGGCAGATGGCAGAAGATCTGAAAGCGGAGGGCTGGCAATATCTGCAATTAAGCGGCTCCTATGAAAGCAGCAAAACCCATATCACTGGCTATCCCCTGTTTGCTAGCCGTGTGGAGAACATTATTAAACAGGATGTCCAGAACTACATTTCCGACTTAATTAAGCAGCAAGCTCAACAAGAGCAGCAGATCGAGCAATATCTGGAAGCCGCCCAAACGGTGACAAAGGATAAAACGTTGTTTGCTCAACCCGAGCCACCGCGACCTACCGGAGCCATGTATGCCACAGCAGGTGCTTCAGTCAGTGCAGGCAGCTATGTTCCTAATGGGATGGCAATGGGCGCGACCGCACCCGGATATATGCCTACGGCTAACACTGGAACTGCCATGTTAGTTGCCCCAACCCAGCCAGGAATGGGGGGCATGACCGCGCCTGTAGCAATGCCAACGATCGGGGCAGCCGGAATGCTGCGTACACGACAAAATACCGTCTTTAAGCTCAGTCCCCAGCCCTCTGAGGCACTGCCGGAACTACACAAATTTTCGGTGCCTAGCGGCAGTATATTTGGGTTACAGGCGTATCAAGAGGGTGGCAACAATCATCTTTATGTCACCCTGACGCAAGGATTGGGAACCGAACAGCGCCATATTTGGTATGTGTATGTGCCCCATATTGAGATTCTGGGGCAGAATGGACAGCCAATTTCTCTACCAATAACTACTCCAACCGCTACAACACCAGCCGCGACAGCAACGGCAACAGCTTCGCCAAATGCGATCGCCCAAAACGGTACTGTGCAACTACCAGTCCCCTATCTATCTCAGGTAGATAACACCCAAAATCCATTTGGCAGTTGCAATGTCACTAGCATTGCCATGTGTTTGAAGTATTTGGGAGTGCAACAGACTAATGCGAGTAAGCAGTTTGAGGATGAACTCCAGGATTGGCTGGAAGCAAGGGGACTCGATCGCCATGTGCCAGAGGCCCTCGCTCAAGCGGTAGAAGGCTATGGCTGTAAGGATAACTTCACAACTAGTGCCACGGTCGATCAAGTGAAACAATGGTTAGCGCAGGGGAATCCCTGTGTCACCCACGGGTACTTCACCAGTTCCGGTCATATTGTGACGATCGTCGGCTATAACACCCAGGGCTTCATTGTCCACGATCCTTACGGCAAGTGGACAGAGGCAGGCTACGATCGCAACGACGATAGTAATCCCGAAAAAGGTAAAGCTGTAATCTACGATTACGCCATGATGCAGCGTACCTGTATGAGTGATGGGCAATTCTGGGTTCACTTTATTGCCAAACCGGGCCATCAACCGACTGCGGCTACCGGACAGTCCGCTCCCAACCTGATTACCACACCGGGAAATGTACCGAACAAGTTGAAAAACTTGCTGGCAATTACCCAAAATATGGCAAATTTGCTAACAGCAGATCAGTTAATTCAAATTGCTGGAGCCAATGCTCCCCGCGATCGGCTGCGTGAACTTGTTGCTGGGGTCAACCAAACGCTGGAACGGTATCAGATCAACACCCCGCTCCGGATGGCTCATTTCATTGCTCAGGTGGCGCATGAATCCGATTGCTTTAATGCGATGGAAGAATATGCCTCGGGGGAAGACTACGAGTGGCGAGATGATCTGGGCAACACCCAGCCTGGAGATGGAGTGCGCTTCAAAGGAAGAGGACTAATTCAACTCACCGGACGCTCCAACTATGCAGCATTTTCTAAGGCGATGAATGTAGATTTTATCGCTCAACCAACATTGGTCGCTCAGTCTCCCTATGCTGTGCTGGCAGCCGGTTGGTTTTGGGATAAAAACCAGTTAAATCCCCTTGCTGATCAAGATAACTTGAGAGAAATCACCCGCATTATCAACGGGGGATACAACGGGTTAGAAGACCGAGAACATTATCTCCAAGCTGCCAAGCGGGTATTGAATTGTTAACGCGATCGACGATTCCAGATCACTGGTTTCTCCTTATTAATTCACCTACTTAGTCGAATTGTCGTTTCCTTCAGTCAAGTTATTTGCAGTGGCAGATTGGTCATGAATCAATTTCAGGATGCGTTTATCTCGTATGGTCGGGCAGATAGTAAAGCTTTTGCTCAAAAGCTGAACAATTGTTTAATCGAACAGGGATTAGAAGTTTGGTTTGATTTTGATGACATTCCGTTAGGAGTGGATTATCAAAAACAAATTGATGATGGGATTGAAAAAGCGGATAACTTTCTGTTCATCATTGCGCCCCACTCGATCAATTCTCCCTACTGCCGCCTGGAAATCGAACTAGCGCTCAAACGGCATAAGCGAATTATTCCGATTCTGCATGTGGAGCAGATCAGTCGCGACACCTGGCAACAGCGATTTCCCCATGGTACTGATGAGGAATGGCAAACCTATCGAGAAAAGGGGTTACATTCCAGTTTCCCAAATATGCATCCAGAAATCGCCAAGATCAATTGGGTATATTGTCGGGAGGGCATGGATGACTTCCAACAGGCGTTGGCTAGCTTAATGACTTTGATGGAGCGCGATCGTACCTATGTCCGACAACACACCTATTTCCTGGCGAAAGCCCTGGAATGGGATCGGCTGCACCGCGAAACACCGCTCCTGCTAGTGGGTGAAGAACGACATCAGGCGGAAGACTGGCTAAAACTCCGGTTTAAACAGACTCAGCCCCCTTGTCTACCAACGGCTTTGCACTGTGAATACATTACAGAAAGCACTAAAAATGCCAATAACCTGATGACTCAGGTATTTCTATCCTGGTCTACTCAGGATCGAAAGGTAATGGAGCAGGTTCGCCATAGTTTAATGCGTGAGAGTATCACCGTTTGGGTCAGCAAAACGGATATTAAAACTGGGGCTGATTTCCAGCAGGTGATTAATCGCGGCATTGAAGAAGCGGATAATATTGTTTACCTGATTTCTTTAGATTCCTTAGAGTCTAAATATTGCCAGCAGGAAATTGATTATGCTCTGAGTTTGAATAAACGGATTATTCCGTTATTAATGCGACCAACGGATTTAGAGCAAATTCCCGAGCAACTGCGGAGTTTGCAATTTATCAATTTCGCGGATAACACGACTCAGGAACAGTACGATCGCGATATTGCCAAGCTGATCAAAATCCTCAATCACGATGCTGATTACTATGCAGAATACAAAATGCTGCTGTGTAAAGCTCTGAAGTGGGAACGACAACATCAAAATCCCTGTATTTTGCTCCGGGGCTACAATCTGCGTCATGCGGAAGCTTGGTTAAAGGTTGGACGACACCGCGATCAACATCGTCCCCTGTCGTTAATTGAACAGTTTATCGAGGAGAGTCTACGTCAGCCTGTTGGGGTAGCTCTAGATGTGTTTGTTTCCTACTCCCGCAAAGATGCCGATTTTGCCCGTCGGTTAAATGATGCGCTGCAAATTCAGGGCAAAACCACCTGGTTTGATCAGGAAAGTATTGCTGCCGGAAGCACCGATTTTCAGCAGGAAATTTATCGTGGCATTGAGAGTGCCAACCATTTCCTGTTTGTCATCTCTCCTAGCTCGATCGCGTCTCCCTACTGTTCTGGTGAAGTCGAGTATGCGGTTAAACTGAACAAACGGCTCATTACCATACTGGCACACCCCACAGATCCCAGTCATCTGCATCCTGAACTTGCCAGTGTGCAATGGATTGACTTTAGTCAAAGTAATAATAACTTTGATGCCAGCTTTAGTGTTTTACTCAGAACCTTAGACACCGATCCAGATTACTTAAAAACTCATACCTGGTTGCTGATGCGATCGCTGGAGTGGGAACATAAAGGTCGAGATGATGGATTACTATTACGCGGCAATGTGCTGGGTGAAACCTGTGATTGGTTGTTGGAAGGCAGAAATAAGAAACCAGAACCGACTCGATTACAACAGGATTACGTCACTGCTTCCAGTGATTCGGAAAGTAAGCGGCAACGAGCCACCGTAAGATTACAACGAGTCGGATTAGCTCTCGTCAGTGGCATTTCCTGCGTGGCGATCGGCTTAGGATTAACTGCCTTTCAACAATACCAAGAAGCCACCCAACTTCAACGCAAAGCCAACCAGGAGGAGATTCTGGCTCAAACTAAAACCTCCGATTCCATGTTTCAATCCGGGCGATCGTTTGAAGCATTACTCGAAGCGATGCAAACTGGCATTAAGCTGAAGCAATATCAAATGGTCAACACTGACCTGCAACCGGCGGTGTTAACCGCCTTACAACAAGCCGTGTTTTGGGTACAGGAGAACCAGCGTTTAGGCTCCCACGGTGGCATTATCTGGTCAGTTAGTGTCAGTCCAGATGGGCAAACAATTGCCTCTGCCAGTGCCGATGGTAGCGTCAAACTTTGGCAACGCGATGGAACATTAATCCAAAAAATTAGTAGTACCAATCAGGAACCCGTGTTAGCCGTCGCCATTTCACCAGACAATCAATATTTGGTGATGGGGGGTGCGAATACAAAAGGGGCAACCGGACAGGCAACATTAATCCAATTGTCCGGATCCCAACGGATTCCCCTGGGTCAACAGCCTGCCCCGGTCGTCGGAGTCGCGATTTCTCCCGATAGTTCCACGATCGCCACAGCGAGTGAAGATAGTCTAGTGCGGTTATGGAGTCGGGATGGCAAGCTCCTGAAAACCCTGGAAGGACATAATGCCCCGGTGCGGGCAGTCACCTTTAGTCCAGATGGACAAACGATCGCGACAGCCAGTGACGATCGCACCATTCGCCTGTGGAATCGGGATGGGACTCCCTTAAAAACCTTAGTCGGTCATACGGCTCAGGTACGCAGTGTTGATTACAGTCCAGATGGCAAATTATTGGTATCTGCCAGTTGGGATGAAACCGTTCGGCTCTGGCAGAGTGATGGAACCCCACTTCGCACGATCGAAGGACACAATACCCTGGTGCATGATGCCCGTTTCAGTCCGGATGGGAAGCGAATTGCTTCGGCAGGATGGGATAAAACCATTCGCCTGTGGACATTAAACGGTACATTGGTTTCGATCCTGCCGGGACATACCGCTCAAATTCGGACGCTGAACTTTAGTCCCAGTGACGGCATGTTAGTGTCGGCGGGGGGCGATCGGTTGGTACGCCTCTGGACATTAAATCGTCCGTTGTTAGCCACCCTACAGGATCATTGGGCGCGGGTTTACAGTGTCAGTTTTTCACCCACTGGGATGCTTGCCTCTGCCGGGGCGGATAACGCTGTGCGGTTGTGGGATCAGCAGGGTAACCCATTGCGAGTGCTGAAAGGGCATCAATCCGTGGTTTGGGCAACCAGTTTTAGTCCGGATGGAAAAACGTTAGCCTCTGCCAGTTCCGACCACACGATCAAACTCTGGAATGTGGCAACCGGACAGGTGTTGCAAACCCTGGTGGGTCATGCCGGTCCCGTTTACTCAGTGAAATATAGCCCGGATGGGCAACTGCTGGCATCCACTGGAGCCGATCAAACGGTGCGGTTGTGGCGGCGGGATGGTACAGTGATTCGCACACTTCAGGAGTTCAAACGAGGACTGTTGTCGATCGCGATTAGTCCAGACGATCGTCTGCTAGCGGTATCCGGTTGGGATAATACAGTCAAACTGCTGACTCTGAGCGGAAAACCAATCTCGGAACTGAAAGGGCATCAAGGGTGGGTGTATAGTGTCACCTTCAGTCCGGATGGTCAGCGACTATTAACCGCAAGTTACGATGGCACCGCTAAATTATGGACGCAGTCCGGTCAATTAATCACCACCCTGCAAGGTCATGAGGATGGCATTGTGGCGGCAGACTTTAGTGCCGATGGTCGCTGGATCGCCACGGCTAGCCATGACAACACTGTGAAGTTGTGGCACAGTGACGGCAAGCTAATTACAACCTTACGAGGACATCGCGATCGCGTCAGTGATGTTGCCTTCAGCCAGGATGGTAGCTTACTTGCCACGGCCAGCGAAGACAAAACGGTACTACTCTGGGAACTCAAAATTCAAGGGGATCTGGATAAACTACTCGCCCGAGGCTGCCAATGGACAAAAGACTTTCTCCATTCCAATCCCACCAACTTTGTGGACGTGCGGCAATATTGCCAGAATCACTCCGTTCCTACCGAGACGGCTGCGATCGGGCAGAAGTAGAATCGCTGCCTCTAGAGAGCGATCGCCATTTCCAGAGGCTTTAAGCAACGTGATCATCCTTGGGGGAAATCCCTCGGAGTTTGGTCGCCAGCAATGGAGCCAGTATTAGCAATAGCAAGCCAAAGGGCATGAGTCCACCTTGCAGCACATTATAGTCAGCCGCGATTTGTGTCCAGGAATACCCTAAGATCCAGCGTCCCAACCCAATTTCAAACAGGATTGTCAGTAACAGCCATAGTCCGCCAATCTGCATCAGTTGAGCGGTTCGCGTAGGATGGAGCCAACGGATAAATAGGGTAGCAACGGTCACCACTAACATTGCTCCGGTCACAAACGAAATTTGATGTGCCCAACTATTCCCTAGAAGTGGCACAAGCCAAAAGATTCGCAGTGTTCCATTCAAACTTTCAGCCATGATAAACACTAGCCAAACTAAAAAGCTTTTCAGCAATAGCATTTCTAAAGCACCAAATCGTTAATCTTTCTGGGGTATCGGGTCGGATTTGCAGGCAGGCGATAAGATTGGCGGTTGATCCATCTCAGTTCCTAGATTATGGCTAAACTGATTTTGATTCGCCACGGACAAAGCTGTTGGAATGCCGAAAACAAATTTACGGGTTGGGTCGATGTGCCCCTGAGTCATATAGGGTTGAAAGAAGCGGCTCTGGCGGCGGAACGCTTGAAGTCGATCGCGATCGATGTTTGTTTCACCAGCATGTTAATCCGGGCAATCCAAACCGCGATGATTTGTCTAGTCGAGTCGGATGCGGTCCGGCTGCATGGCAAAAGTCCGGTGATCCACCATGCAGCCGATGATCCCGACTGGCATGGGTGGGATGCCCATAGGGGTGATCCCCAGGAAGAGATTCCCGTTTTTCCCTCCGTGGCTCTGGATGAACGGTTTTATGGGGACTTGCAGGGTTTAAATAAAGCTAAAACTGCTGCGAAATATGGGGTAGAACAGGTTACACTCTGGCGACGATCCTATTCCGTTCGTCCACCGGGAGGTGAAAGTCTGGAGGATACTGTTGCCCGCACTGTCCCTTATTTTCAGAGTCGGATTATGACCCATGTGATTGCTGGGGAAAATGTGCTGGTGGCGGCACATGGCAACTCCCTGCGATCGATCCTGATGAATCTAGAACACATGAGTCAGGAGGTAATTCCGCTCCTGGAGTTAGCCACGGGGGTTCCGATCGCCTACGAAATTAATCTAAACGGCAAAATTGTCAGCAAAATGATTTTGAATGATCAAGCGAGCCTGGTTGTGTAACCCCTATGATTTTATTGCAAGGTTGAGCGTGGAAAGTCCAGGCTCAACTTTATGATGGATTACGGCAACCTGTTGAGACGCAATCGGGTTCAAGACGTTTGAGGATAAGCTGATGGATATCGCCGCACTTTGGCAACGCTACCAAGACTGGCTCTATTACCACAATGGCTTAGGGCTATACCTGGATGTCAGTCGCATTCCCTTTGATGATGGGTTCGTCGCGGCTATGCAGCCGAAGTTTGACCAGGCGTTTCAGGCAATGACGGCTTTAGAAAGCGGCGCGATCGCCAACCCGGATGAAGATCGGATGGTGGGTCACTACTGGTTGCGTGATCCCGATCTGGCTCCCAACGACGCTCTCAAGCAGGAGATTCTTGCCTCCCTGGAACACATTGCCACGTTTGTAAAGCAAGTTCATGCGGGAGACATCCATCCTCCCACCGCGCCTAAGTTTACCGATATTCTTTCGGTGGGGATTGGTGGCTCGGCGTTAGGTCCCCAATTTGTGGCGGAAGCCTTAGCCCCGATCGATCCTCCCCTGGCAATTCATTTTATTGATAACAGTGATCCCACCGGGATCGATCGCACCCTCCAGTCCATTGGCGATCGGCTTAATAGCACTCTGGTAATTATTACCAGTAAATCCGGTGGCACGCCTGAAACCCGGAATGGCATGGTCGAGGTGAAACATGCCTATACCCAACGGGGGTTAAACTTTAGCCAACATGCGGTCGCCATTACCATGCCCGATAGCCAAATGGACAAAGTGGCGAAGCAGGAGAACTGGTTGGCTTCCTTTGCCATGCTGGACTGGGTGGGCGGACGGACTTCAGAAATGTCGGCTGTGGGGCTGTTGGCGGCTTCGCTGCAAGGGATTGACATTCAAGCGATGCTGGCGGGTGCCAAGGAAATGGATGCCGCCACCCGAGTCCCTGTCTTGAAACAAAATCCTGCCGCCCTATTAGCCCTTGCCTGGTACTTTGAGGGCGACGGCAAGGGCAAGAAGGATATGGTGATCCTGCCCTATAAAGACAGCTTGTTGCTGTTTAGCCGTTACCTACAACAACTGGTGATGGAATCTCTTGGAAAAGAAAAAGATCTGGATGGGAACGTCGTCCATCAAGGGATCGCGGTATATGGTAACAAAGGCTCAACCGACCAACATGCCTATGTACAACAACTGCGGGAAGGAGTGCTAAACTTTTTTGTCACCTTCATTGAAGTGCTGGAAGATCGGCAGGGAGCCTCGATCGACATCGAACCCGGAGCCACTTCTGGCGATTTTCTGTCTGGCTTTTTGCAAGGCACCCGACAGGCACTCTACGAAAATCAGCGGGGTTCCATCACCATTACCATTCCCCAGGTGAATCCGCGAACCGTGGGTGCATTAATCGCTCTCTATGAACGGGCTGTGGGGCTGTATGCCTCTCTGGTCAACATCAATGCCTATCACCAACCGGGGGTAGAAGCAGGGAAGAAAGCGGCCGCGTCGGTGCTGGAATTGCAGAAGCAAGTGGTCGCAGCGCTCCAGTCCAGTGGGCAACCGCTCGATCTGGCAACGCTAGCCGCCAAAGCGGGAGCCGCAGACCAGATTGAAACGATCTATCGGATTGTCCGCCATCTGGATGCCAACCAACGGGGTGTAATAGTGCAGGGCGATCGCGCTCAGCCTGCCACTCTGAAGGTATCTGCCCGCTAATTCATGATGTTTAGGGATCACCTCTGACTCACAAGTACCGGTTCACTCAATTCATTCAGACCTAGAGGAATATCAGTCTCATGCGGATTCAAGACATTACAGCAGCAGAAGTACTGGACTCGCGGGGGAATCCCACTGTTGAAGCTACGGTGTTATTAGAAGATGAACTGACGATCGGGTCGGCGATCGTGCCCTCCGGTGCGTCTACGGGGGAAAAGGAAGCGGTCGAGCTGCGAGATGGCGATAAAAGTCGCTACGGCGGCAAAGGTGTGCTAAAAGCCGTTGAAAATGTCAATACTGTGATTGCCCCGGAATTGATTGGTATGGAAGTCACCGATCAACGGGCGATCGACCTGACGATGCTGGAACTGGATGGCACAGCCAATAAAGGCAAACTGGGCGCGAATGCCATGTTAGCTGTCTCCCTGGCAGTCGCTCGTACCGCCGCGATTTCCCTCGGACAGCCGCTTTATCGCTACTTAGGCGGCAGCAATGCCTCGATGTTGCCCGTTCCCTGCCTGAACGTAATCAACGGTGGGCAACATGCCGATAACAACGTGGATTTTCAGGAATTCATGATTGCCCCCCATAATGCGCCCAGTTTTGTGGAATCCATCCGCATGGGGGTGGAAACCTTTCATGCCCTGAAATCGATTCTGCATAGCAAGGGCTACAGTACCGCCGTGGGCGATGAAGGGGGCTTTGCGCCCAACCTCAAGTCGAATGAGGAAGCGGTCGAGGTGATTCTGGAGGCGATCAGCAAAGCCGGTTATAAACCGGGAGACGACATTTCGATTTGCCTTGATCCTGCCACCAGCGAAATGTGGAAGGACGGCAAGTATCTATTCTTCAAATCGACTCAGGAAACCAAGACTTCTCAGGAAATGGTGGATCTGTGGGCATCCTGGACGCGGCAATACCCGATCGTCTCGATCGAAGATGGCATGGGCGAAAACGATTGGGAGGGGTGGAAACTGCTAACCGAAACGATCGGCGGCACGACGGAACTGGTAGGAGATGACCTGTTCTGTACCAACTCGAAAATTCTGGCAGAAGGGATCGCCGCCGGAATTGCCAATGCCGTTCTGATCAAAGTCAACCAGATTGGCACATTAACGGAAACCCTCGACACGATCGAACTCGCTAACCGCCATAACTATAAGTGCTTTGTCTCCCACCGTTCGGGAGAATCCGAGGACACGACGATCGCGGATTTAGTGGTAGCCACAGGTTCCGGTCAAATCAAAACCGGATCGGGATGCCGCAGCGAACGGGTAGCAAAGTTTAATCAACTGATGCGGATCGAGCGGCAACTGGGAACATCAGCCCGCTTTATTGGCAGTGCCGCCTTTAAGTAACCTTTGGGATAGATGACCTTGACGAACGACAAATGATCAGTGACAGATTCACGCGTTGACAGGAGATTTCATCATGGCGATTAAAGTCGGTATCAACGGATTTGGTCGAATTGGTCGGTTAGTCTTCCGCGCCGGGATCACCAACCCCCAAATTGAATTTGTGGGCATTAATGATCTGGTTCCCCCCGATAACCTGGCTTACCTGCTGAAATACGATTCGACCCACGGTACCTATCACGGTTCAGTCGTGGCGAAACCGGATGGGATTGAAGTGGATGGTAAGTTTATTCCCTGCTTTGCCATCCGTAACCCAGAGGAACTGCCCTGGAGCAAGTACGGTACTGATTATGTAGTAGAGTCCACCGGACTGTTCACCACCCATGAAGGTGCTTCTAAGCATCTGACGGCAGGGGCTAAGCGGGTGATTCTTTCGGCTCCGACCAAAGATCCCGATCGCGTCCCCACGTTCGTCGTTGGCGTGAATCATCATGACTTTGATCCCGCCAAGGATACGATCGTCTCCAACGCTAGCTGTACCACGAACTGTTTGGCTCCCGTCGCTAAAGTGTTGGATCAATCCTTTGGGTTAGCCGAAGGCTTGATGACGACGGTTCACGCCATGACCGCGACTCAACCAACGGTAGATGGTCCCAGTAAAAAAGACTGGCGGGGTGGTCGGGGAGCGTCCCAAAACATCATCCCATCGTCTACAGGAGCGGCTAAAGCCGTCGCCCTAGTGTTACCGCAGTTAAAGGGCAAACTCACTGGGATGGCTTTCCGGGTCGGCACACCGGATGTTTCAGTCATTGACCTGACTTTTAAGACCGCCAAAGCCACCAGCTACGAGGAAATTTGTCAGGCGATGAAAGCGGCATCTGAGGGGGAACTCAAGGACATTTTGGGTTATACCGATGATGAAGTGGTGTCGATGGATTTCCGGTCTGATCCTCGCTCCAGCATTTTTGATGCCAAAGCGGGGATGCAACTCAACTCGAATTTCTTCAAAGTCGTTTCCTGGTACGACAACGAGTGGGGTTATTCCCAACGGGTGATCGACCTGATGCTGGAAATGGCGAAGAAGGACGGCTTGTTTTAGGGATCAGATCCCCCCACCCCCCCTTAGCAAGCTACCGTGTACACACAAGTTATCTATTTGATGGTTGAGCCTGTCTCGCCCCCTAAATCCCCCAATTCTGGGGGACTTTGAAAGTTCTAATTACCCCCAGAATTGGGGGGCTAGGGGGGCAAAATGCAGAATCTTGAGGTAGTTGAGGAGATGTGTGTACACCGTAGCCTTAGCAAGGGGGATCTAGGGGGATCAAAGCCTGACTTTTCCAGAGATCTCTAGACATGATCATCAGAGACTAACCCACTGCGACTCACCCGTTAACCAACCACAGCATCCAAGGACAGCACTATGGCGACATTACTGGAACAACTCCGCGACATGACCGTGGTCGTTGCCGATACCGGAGACATTCAAGCGATCGAGCAATTCAAACCCCGCGATACCACCACCAATCCCTCCTTGATTACTGCCGCTGCCCAAATGCCGGAATATCAAGAGATTGTGGATGAAACGCTGAAACAAGCCAGAGCCGATGCCGGTTCCGGGGCAACTGACAAGGAAGTGGCAACATTAGCCTTCGATCGCTTAGCCGTTTCCTTCGGCAAGAAAATTCTGGAAATCGTCCCCAAGCGAGTATCTACCGAAGTGGATGCCCGCCTCTCCTACGACACGGAAGCCACGATTAACAAAGCCCGGTATCTAATTAAGGAATACGAGCAAGCGGGGATTGCGCGGGAACGGATTCTGATCAAGATTGCGGCAACCTGGGAAGGGATCAAAGCCGCTGAAGTTTTAGAAAAAGAAGGGATTCACTGTAACCTGACGCTGTTGTTTGGGATTCACCAAGCGATCGCCTGTGCCGAAGCCGGAGTCACCCTGATTTCTCCTTTCGTCGGTCGGATTCTGGATTGGTACAAAAAAGAAACCGGACAGGACTATAGCGGTGCCGAAGATCCGGGGGTTCAGTCTGTCACCCGAATTTACAACTACTACAAAAAGTTTGGCTACAAAACCGAAGTCATGGGTGCCAGTTTCCGCAACATGGAGGAGATTTGCGAACTGGCAGGTTGTGACTTGCTGACAATTTCGCCCAAGTTGTTAGGAGAATTACATGCTAGTGAAGATCTATTAATCCGCAAACTCGATCCGGCAAAAGCGGCAGCAATGGAAATTGAACGAATTACGATCGACAAAGCCACGTTTGATCAGATGCACGCCGCCGATCGCATGTCCTCCGAAAAACTGGCAGAGGGCATTCAAGGTTTTACCAAAGCTCTGGAAACCCTGGAAACCCTACTCGCCAAGCGGTTAGCCCAATTAGACGGAGCAAACTACATCCGTCATGCCGCCGAAGACATCTTCCATGCCTATGACTTAGATGGGGATGGCTTCATCACCCGCGAAGAATGGATGGGCACGGATGCGGTATTCGACGCGATCGATACGGATGGCGATGGCAAGATTACCCCTGCTGAAATGGGTGCCGGATTAGGAGCCGCCTATCAACTGGCGAGCGTCTAGTTATCAATTTAAGCAACAGATGAAACAGGTGATCCCTCATCATTTGTTTCATCCGTTAGCAACAGAATTATTTAATATCCAGATTTGTCACCCAGCAAAATCACATATCCTTCTTGGATAAAGTGTTTGTCGTGGGTCAGCACATCACGAACATTGAGTTGGCGCATCGTGTTCATAGAAATGCAGTCTGGTAAGCTATATTTCTTATCAGGGCGGCTTTCATAAAACTGTACACCCGCTAAAAACGACTCGCGCGTCTGCTGAAGCACTAAGATTTTTGGATTGTTCATTATCCCTTTAACCAGTTGAACTGCCCGCTGACGCATTTTCATCCCACGCCCTGCGAAAAAGGTTAATACTTCAGTCAACACCTCATCCGTAGTGACAATTTGCACCTGATCCAACGTGGCTGTAAGCGCGATCGCCTGTTTGTGCCAGTCATCTCCTGGATTGATAGAAGCAATCCAATAAAAAGTGTCAGCGAACAATTGCTTCATAACAGGCGCTTGGGTGTGCCGTAGATGTAGTGATCATGTTGTTCAGCTCCATCTTTAGGCAGTTGAGCCACTTCATCTTCAGTCATATCCGCTGTAACTTCAGCAAATAAATCTAATAGCGATCGTCCAGTAGAATCGGAAGCTGGCTGCTCAGGGTGTTCTAGATAGTCTCGAATGATCTCCTTGATTTCGTTGACCACGCTATCGAGCGATTCACCATGAACCTGAAGCTCAGAAATTTCTGGACTATAGGCAGTATAGCCGGAGCCACTTTTTTGAATTTGAATATTGACTGCCAACATAGTAAGTCTGCCAGTGTCAACAATTTACTAAATTGTATCCTCAACAACCAATTTCACCCAAATGGATGAGTCGATCGGATGAGTTGAAACCCAGTAACAATCGGTATCGTAGTAATTGTGTAGAGCACAGATCCGTGGGGGAGTCGAATGGGGGCATTCAGACTCCTCCGTTTTTATTTAAGCGGCACTGAGCGTCATCAATTCATCGGTCATCTCAAAGTTCGCGGTCACACTTTGGACATCATCCAGATCTTCCAAGGCATCCATCAGTTTGAGGACGCTACGAGCCTGATCGGGATCATTCACCTCGATCGTGTTGTTGGGAATCCAGCGCAGTTCAACTTGGGTGACGCTATAGCCCTTATCCTTGAGGGTTTGGCTCAACAGTTCTAGATTGGTGGGATCGGTCAGAGCTTGAGCCACCATACCATCCTCCGTTTCCAGCATCTCATAAGTGTCTGCGCCTCCTTCCAAAAAGGCTTCCAGCAGTTCCTCTTCGCTGACTTCGTTGACAGGTTCTCCCCGTCTTCCGCGTCCGGTCTTGGTGGGAGTGAGGCAGACATCAACACTGCCTTTCTGGTCGAACATCCAGCCGACACAGCCCGTTTCTCCTAAATTCCCCCCATTTTTGCTGAAGGCAGCCCGTAGATCGGCGGCGGTACGATTGCGATTATCCGTCAGGGCTTCGATCAAAATCGCTACGCCACCGGGTCCATACCCTTCATACCGAATCGCTTCTAAAGCAGCGTTATCGGCTCCCAGTTTGCCTGCGCCTTTAGCGATCGCCCGATCGATATTGTCGTTGGGAATCCCCGCCGCCTTAGCTTTCTCGATCGCTGTCCGGAGTTGAAAATTTCCGGCAGGATCGGGCACCCCACTGCGAGCCGCCACAATAATTTCCCGCGAGATTTTTGTAAACACCTTCCCTTTGACTGCATCCACCCGAGCCTTTTGGCGCTTGATGTTTGCCCACTTACTATGTCCTGCCATAGCTCAACCGCAATAAAGCAAATTTACCTATTGATTCCGATCAATAGGATACCCTTTCGATTGAGCTTGCGACCAACTGTGAGGCTGGATTACTGACGCGCCTCAAAGGTAAGAAATTGGTTGAATATGGCGATCGTTTTCAAGCGACCTACGGGAGTTTCAGTCGTGTAGAGGCTAAACAGCCCAAAATTCTGGCGCTTGGTAGTGGAATCAATGAACCCTTCCAGTAAGCCCCGCCCGATCGTTTGACTGAGTAAAAATCCGCCCTGACACATCACCTGGATTAGTTCTCTGATCTCGGCAGGTTGTTCACGCCGATTACCGGGAGATTCGGCACAGACTTGTTTTTGTAGTCCCGGCAATCGGTGATCAAACATGTACTTAACGTAAGCCTTTTGATCCGGGTTCGTGACTGCCATCACCAGCGCTAATACAGCCAGAGAAATAGCGCCAATTTTGGCGATCGATGCTTTGGAGTCAGCAGTCTGTGGGTCGGAGGAAGGTTTCATAACGGTAAATTTGTGATCCGGGATGATGGATTCTACAAGGGGATAGAGCCAGATCTCCGACATTTTGTTGCCGCTAGAGCTCTGTAGCCGCATAACGTCCCCCCGTTGCAGATCAGCATCCCCCAGCAGACACAACTTTCAGCTACAACTTGCCTTCGTCTACATCCGTGAACTGATAGTTGTAGAATTCCGTTCCCGTCACTTTGTTAATTACGGTGACGCGACCTGCCCCGCGATCGTAAATCACCCGTACCTGATTATCGGAACCAATAAAGGTTTTGCCAGATGTCCGGTTAAGAATGCCTGAGAAGCGAAATTCGCCTTCGGTAATCTGTGCGGCAATCTGGTTGGCATTTCGTTGCGTCATTTTGGTGACTGGAGTTGGCGAAGCACTGCCAGAAGTCGATTGGTTATTATTATTGTTATCAGAATTATCATCCCAATAAACAAAAATAGACTCGTTCGCTAGACGATAAATCTGTCCTTTGTCACCCAGGCCAGCTTGCCGATAGGCTGCCCGACCATTTTGATCGCGATAGTTACCCGGTTGATTCCCGACTGGACGCAAATCATAGCGTTTGCCATTTTGTAGTTGAATTCCGACTGCTCCTTGCCGTTGGGAAAACGTACAGGAGCCAGAGGAGGTCGCCCGATCGCTGCCCTTGGGATAAACATCACACCGAGCCTTGACCGTGTCAGCGTTGGCAGCAACCGTAATCCCTAGAGAGGCGATCGCTAGAGTCGCAGTCCAAAAAGCGGTTGAGAACTTCATCGTTTAGACACTCCGTTATCAAGTAACAGCATCAGAGACAACTGGATCATTACGTTACCGTCAGAACCTCAGAGGGCGTTTGAAAAGTCACAATCGTTACCTGAACTGCCCCCCTAACCCCCCAATTCTGGGGGGAACCGGATTCAAAGTCCCCCAGAATTGGGGGATTTAGGGGGCTAGTGCAATCGTTTTGATACTTTTAAAACATCCTCTCAAGGAGATCTACAATCGTCCAGCTTACCGGATCAATTTTCTACAAAAACTAAATATTATTAGTAATTTTCATTGTTGGCATTTAAGCCGGTTAGAGGGGAGTAGTGAGACGATAATGGATGCCTGAACCTGTTGAATTGACTGAAGATTGTGACTGCGATCGATTGTTTAATTGTGTTTACACGTTATCCTAAACCGGGAAAGGCTAAAACTCGCTTAATCCCGGCCCTGGGTGAAACTGGAGCCGCTGAACTGCATCGGCAAATGGCAGAACATACTCTGAATCAGGCACGAGATTTACGATCGCCGCGTCCCATCACGATCGCAGTCCGATTTACAGGTGGCGATGAATCCCAAATGTCAGCCTGGTTAGGTGCAGACGTGGAATATTGCCCACAGGGTACTGGCGATTTGGGCGATCGCTTGTCTGAGGCATTTATTGCCGCCTTCGATCGCAAGTTTCGATCGGTGGTCATCATTGGTACAGATTGTCCAGAATTAGATGAATCTGTCTTAGTCGCGGCCTTTCAGCAACTACAACACCATGATGTAGTTCTCGGATCGGCGGCGGATGGAGGTTACTATCTGATTGGCTTGCGACGGTATTACCCAGAGTTATTTCAAGCAATTGCCTGGAGTAGCGATCGCGTGTTTGCCCAAACCTATACGATCGCGCAACAGTTGGGCTTGCAGGTGAGTACCAATTTACCTGTGTTGTCTGACGTGGATTATCCCGAGGATATAGTGATTTGGCAACGAGCTACAGCCAAAATTTCGGTGATTATTCCCACATTGAATGAAGCGACTAACCTGGCTCAGACCCTCACCACTGTTCAATCGGGCAAGTATATAGAAGTGATTGTGGTGGATGGCGGCAGTACCGATGATACCGTTGCGATCGCCAAAGCTCATGCAGTAAACAGATTGATTTGCACCACAGCGGGACGTGCCCATCAAATGAATATGGGGGCTGAGGCGGCGACGGGCGATATTTTATTGTTTTTGCATGGGGACACCTGTTTACCGCCTAACTTCGATCGCATCGTGCGTCAGACACTTGCCCCAACTGGCACAGCCGCCGGAGCCTTTGAATTGGCGATCGCAGGATCGGCATGGGGCTTGCGATTAATCGAATGGGGCGTAAATTGGCGATCGCGATGGCTGCATTTACCCTACGGAGATCAGGCACTTTTTTTTCCGGCAACCGTCTTTCGAGAGATTGGTGGCTTCCCCGAACAGCCGATCATGGAGGACTTTGAACTGATGCAACGGCTAAAACGGCAGGGCGCGACGGTGGCGATCGCTTCGGCAAGTGTCCTGACCTCCAGGCGACGCTGGCAAAAATTGGGTATTCTCAGAACAACCCTATTGAATCAATGGGTGATTTTAGCGTATTGGTTTAAGGTGTCTCCTATCCGGATCGCCAGATGGTATCGGGGGAAGAATCAATAGTCTGATGACGTTCTGCAAGCTATTCTTAAAGTCGTGCATATTCCCCATCGCCTAATGCGGTTTCCCACCCTTCGCTTAAGACAACCCTATAAAAGCTGGTTCTATACCGCACTCGGTCTATCAGCATTCATTGCGGTTTGCATCTTTAGCCCCGCACGCGTTTTGTTTGATGAGACGTTTTTGGTCAATACCTTTAACGGATTGGGAATCTATGCGGCTCCTGCCTTTGTCCTGTTATCGACCCTCTCTATTTCAATGGGATTTCCCGGAAATGTGCTGGCGGTAGCGTCGGGAGCGGTGTTTGGCTTTATTTGGGGCACGATCTGGTCATTATTAGGTGCGACCTTAGGTGCGGTGGGAGCCTTCCTGATTGCCCGGTTATTACTGCATCGGTGGGCAGAAAAGCGGTTTGAACATAATTCCTGGCTCAAACGGATCAATCAGGCGATCGCAGACCACCCGATGATTTATATTCTGCTTGTCCGGTTCACCCCCCTCTCACCGTTCAGTCTGGTGAATTTCCTGTTTGGGCTAACTCCGGTTGACCTGAAGACCTATACGATCGGCACATTTCTGGGACTCATTCCCCTATACGCCACCTATAACTGGTTAGGAGTGACAGGTAGACAAGCCTTGCAAGGGGGCGATCGCATTCCCTTTGCTCTGGCATTAGGAGCGCTGACCTTACTGACTGTTTTACCATTACTGAAGAAAAAGAAGCCGACTACTACGGTGAGAGGCGATCGGGAACTATCTTCTGTCAACGCCAATTCATTACGGGAATAGGGAATTTTCGGTAACACCATTCCCCAAATTGGTCTGAATTCACTACACTCTGAGACAGATACGCGACCTTTGTACTGACTCAAGTTTGCTATGGCAGTTCGTAAAGACACCTTATTTGAGCGCTTCCTGGCTCCCGTCTCCCGTTTCTTTATTAATGAAGCTGAACTGCGCCGTCTGCGTGACACGATCGACTGGGAAACGGCGGCAACTCGCTTGAGTCATCCAAGTTTGACCTATCCGGACTATTACAGTCAGCAGAACTTTCATGGCATCAACCAGGGCTATCTCAACATCAGTGCTGCCGTCACCTACGACGCGATTACCCAATATGCCCTCCCCCCCGGTGAATCCTTAGTCCGGCAGGGATTACTCGATGCGATCCAAACCCATCCCCGCCGCATTCTCGATCTAGGTTGTGGCACAGGTTCGACTACCCTCCTACTCAAACGCAAATTTCCCGATGCCGAAGTAATTGGGCTGGATTTATCACCTTACATGCTGGTGATGGCAGAACACAAAGCCACCCAGGCAGGATTAGAAATTCACTGGCGGCATGGGTTAGCAGAACATACCGGCTTACCGGATACCTCGTTCGATTTAGTAACGGCATCCCTGTTGTTTCATGAAACTCCCCCAACGATCTCTAGAGCCATTCTGCGGGAAGCCTATCGCTTGCTCACCACTGGAGGTGAAATCCTGATGCTGGATGGCAACCAAAAAATGTTGCGGCAAACGGAATGGCTAACCCAAATTTTTGAAGAACCCTATATTCAAGCCTATGCGGCTGAAAGTGTAGATGCCTGGATGGGAGCAACGGGATTTGGTGCGATTCAAACCCATGATTTGTGGTGGTTGCATCAAGTTTCGCGGGGAGTGAAACCCTTGCCGGGTCAAGCGATCGAATTTACGCCTGCCGCCGTAGAAAACATGGGCAGTGGGCAGTGGGTCATGGGTTAACTGTCAGCGAGATTAGCCGCTTGGCTAGAAATGATTTCAGTACCAGCAGAGGATCTGGCAAAAGTTGGTTCTGGTGAGCAGAATGAAGAAGACCAACCGCAGACCTTAACTGATCTGGTAAGAGAAAATCATGCACTTAAACCGCAAACGGCTCATGCTGTGGCTTGTCTCCCTGCTCGTGCTGATCGGAGTGCTTACCCCGACGATCGCACAGCAAACCCTGGCGGCAACTCCGGTGACTGCCCGTTCTGCCGATGACTTTGTTCATAGCCTGTGTGTCACTACGCACTGGAGTTATACCGATACGCCCTATGCCCAACGCTATCCCGAAGTGAAGCAAAAGCTGGTGCAATCTGGGATTCGGCATGTCCGGGATGGCTTGTATCAAGATCGGGCACAGGATCTGGGCAAACAAAATATTCGCATGACAGTGGTGGCAGATGTCCCCAATTATGCCAATGGTGATTCCCAAACTATTCAGGAGTTAATCAACCAGATTAAAGCCAGTAATGCGGCTGGAGCCAAAATTGATGCGGTAGAGGGTCCGAATGAAGCCGATTTGTTTTGGGATGCTTCCCGGTTTAATAAAAAGTATAAAGGACAAGGATTCCCAGAGGGCTTAATTGCTTTTCAGAAAGATTTATATACGGCGATCAACCGCGATCGGGCAACAAAGGATATCACCGTGATCGGACCGTCTTTAGGAGTCACCTATGACCCCGGTGCCGGAAAACCCAATCCCCTGGCTCCTGGCAGTTTGAAACAGGCAGTTGATTGGGGCAACTTCCATCCCTATCCCGGTGGTAATCCCTTTAACACACCATTCGACTACAACACCACCCA
Source organism: Pantanalinema rosaneae CENA516 (assembly GCF_050753385.1). Taxonomy (NCBI): domain Bacteria; kingdom Bacillati; phylum Cyanobacteriota; class Cyanophyceae; order Leptolyngbyales; family Leptolyngbyaceae; genus Pantanalinema; species Pantanalinema rosaneae. The sequence goes on along the minus strand of NZ_JBLZFZ010000013.1, from coordinate 125,882 downwards.
AAAATACTACTGGAATAGTAATTTCCCTTCCATTCATATTGGTGAACATCCTTACCTATTTGATGTTTACAGTGCGCCATTCTACCCGCAACCGATGGCAGCTACCGAAACAGGTTACTCTACCTACAAAGATGGCATTTCGGAAGCGGTGCAAGTGAAATATCTACCACGATTGTTTTTGGAGTTTTTTAGTAAAGGGTTTCCGCGCACCTGTGCCTATGAATTTGTCGATGAGTTTGTTGACACTGATCGCTCGAATCGGGAGGCTAACTTTGGGTTATTGCGGCGAGATCTGACACCGAAGCCAGCCTATCTAGCAATCAAGAATTTGATTCAACTCCTGCAAGATCCAGGGGCAAAGTTTACTCCTGGCAAATTAGCTTACGAGATTACACCTCGTCCCGTTAAAGATTACCGGGAACCGAATTCTGGCATGGTGACCACCTACGATCGCACCCAGGATATCCATTCCCTACTGTTACAAAAACGCGATCGCAGTTTCTATCTGGCCCTCTGGCATGAAGTTTCCAGCTATGACACCAGTAACAATCCACCGCGTCCGATTCAACCGCCCGCCCTGCCCGTCACCCTCAAGCTGAATCAGCCTGTTCGCAATGTGACTTTTTATACGCTGGAACTGGATGGGACGTTGAAACCTACCTCAGCCAAGTTGAACAACAATCAAGTGGAATTATTGATTCCCGATCGAGTGCTGCTAGTGAAGATTGCCTGATGAAGGGTTCAATTGGCTTAATTTTCTACCCTTACTCAAATTACAGCCGTTTTCGCCCCCCTAGCCCCCCAAAATTGGGGGGAACAGGAGTCAAAGTCCCCCAGGATTGGGGGCTTAAAGCCCTACGGGCATACTAGAAAAGGGGGCTGACAGAATTGACCCGTGTGGTGGATTCATTTGCGAACGGCTATAAGGCGCTGGAAAATCGCATTGCTGAAGTGAAACTGAATCAGATATTATAAAAATATAATCTTAAAACAAATAATCATAGATTAAATTCTATGATTCAGGTGTGAGGAGGTTTATATCCTTCGCATCGATCGGTCTCCTTCCTGCTGTTGAAGCGTGATTTCAGGTGACCAAGCTGTGCCGGGGTGGTTGTTCACCATCCTGCCAGTTTTTTTTGACCTTGTTGCCAAGCACAATCTGAGCAAGAGCCATATCCCATGATGACCTTACCGATTGTCTGGATACTTTTACCCCTGGTTGCAGGGTTCTGCATTTATCTGTTGCCAGCATTAAGTCGCTGGCTGGGGCTGGGAGTGGCGGTTGTTTCCTCAGTTTACGGACTCAACCTCATCCTTCAACAGACCCCGTTTACTCTAGAATTGATCGATCACTTTGGCGTTACCTTGTTACTCAATGCTCAGAGTGGCTTTTTTATTCTGACGAATGGGTTAGTAACGGCAGCCGTTATCCTCTACTGCTGGCGTAGTAATAGGTCAGCTTTTTTCTACACCCAACTGAGTATCCTCCACGGTAGCATTAATGCTGTCTTCATTTGTGCTGACTTTATCAGTTTGTACGTTGCCCTGGAAGCCATTAGCATTACAGTTTTTCTGTTAATTGCCTATCCCCGCACCGATCGCACGATTTGGATAGCGTTGCGATATTTGTTTGTTAGCAACACTGCCATGTTGTTCTACCTGCTGGGAGCCGTATTGGTCTACCAGGCTAACCACTCCTTTGCCTTTAGCGGACTCAATCAGGCTCCTCCAGAAGCGGTGGCTCTGATTTTGTTGGGGCTGTTAACCAAAGGAGGCGTGTTTATTTCAGGGTTATGGTTGCCACTGACCCATGCTGAAGCAGAGGCTCCTATATCAGCCCTGCTATCTGGAGTAGCGATTAAAGCGGGGATTTTTCCGTTATTGCGCTGCACTGAATTGGTCGATAGCGTTGATATTGTCATCCGCATTTTTGGCATGGGAACCACCGTTATGGGAGTAAGCTTTGCCATGCTTGAAAAGGATGTTAAGCGTATTTTTGCCCTCAGTACGATCTCCCAAATGGGATTTGTGTTGGCGGCACCCCAGGTAGGAGGATTGTATGCCCTGAGCCACGGATTAGCCAAAGCGACCTTGTTTTTAAGTACGGGCAGTTTACCCAGTCGCAACATTGATCAATTGCGGCAAAAGCCTATGCCCAGGCAAGTCTGGTTCGCTCTGGCGATCGCGGGGTTATCCATTTCCGGTCTGCCCCTCCTGGTTGGGTTTGGCGCTAAGGTACTCACACTCCAAAGTTTGCTGCCCTGGCAGATCATTCCCATGAATGTGGCGGCGGTTGGCACCGCGATCGTCTTCTCAAAGTTGTTATGTTTGCCCCACCAACCAGAATCAGAAAAACCCATTGCGGTTGGGTTGCGTCCCGCCGCCCTGCTCCTGATCAGCGGCTTAGTCATCGCCAATGGTTTCTCCTTGCCGTCCTACAGCCCCAGTAACGTGATCAAAGCTCTGGTGATCATTGCCGTTGGCTGGACAGCCTATTTCCTGATTTTGAGAAAAGTGCCGCTGCAAGTTCCCCGCGCCATCGAGCAGGTTGAGCAACTCATTGGGATGATGAGTCTGGTGCTGCTGGGGCTATTTTGGTTGGTATTGGTGTAATAGTCCATTCAACGTCAGCGATCGCAGCACTACATCTTGCACCCGCCGATCGTTCATCATGAAGGTATGCCAGACCTGGAGTTGCACAATTCGATCCTGGTCAGAGAGGCGAGTTTCGCTTAAGGCCACAATGCCATCATTCAGTTCCAGCCCAAACGGGCTGAGAGCGCCTCTAGGACCACTTGTACCCGCCACGATCGTATAGGGAACCTCCAGGGTAGGCATGGCGGCATAGAAGTGATGGCAGGTCAAATTAAAGCCGCACTGTCCCGAAAACCATTGAAACGGGGGTAGTCGCCATGCGTGAGCCGCTAACCGAGGCGGTTGATTGGGAGTTCCCAGCATGACGATATGGACGGGAGGCGGAATGTTGGCTAGCCCCAATGCCGATCGCACCAGCAAACCTCCCAGGGAATGGGCAACCACCCCATAACTACCCTGTTGTGCCAGCATGTATAGTCGCTCTTGCAGGCGTGCCACAATGCGATCGTAGGATTCCATAAAAGCGGCATAACCAAAGTGTTCTGTTGGATGTCCAGAACGTTGGAGCTGCCGCTCTAAATTAACCAGTGATAGGGGACTACGCCCCAGTCCGTGAATCAGTAAAACCTTCATTTCAGCATGAGTTATCTGTACACTCCAGGATTATAGCGATCGCCTCCTTCAACCAGTGCGGGTTCAACATCAGTGACAGTGAACTTATCCAAACTGTTGCGTAGCAATTGACGTTGTTGTTCGGTTAAGCCAGGAATGTCTAATACATCTTCAACCTCTTGATAGGGAGCATTTTGGATGATCAACCGAGCTAAGTTGGGATAAAGTCCGGGGTATTCCCGGAACATCCGAATGTTGCTGTTGTTTAAGTCTACTTTTTGACCAAATTCAGTCTGGAGTTTTGCCTCTACTGCACTTTTAGCCGAGGGAACTACAGCAACCACTTCAGATCCATCCCAGAGCAGGGGATTTGCGGCTAAACCAGGTGGCATTTGAGCGAACCAACCCCAAGTCAACACACACAATAGTAACGAGAGGAGCGATCGAAGGAGCGTGTTCATCTTGATTCACCTCACAATATGCTGCGGACGTTAAGGCATCGGCGGTCTTGGCGGCATCCGCATTTCCAAAGAGACTCTGGGTTCTGTCACTATAAAGTTCTTCAATTGTGCTTTCAGCAAGGCAATTTGACGATCGCTTAAGTTGGGAATGTCCAGGACATCTTCAACCGCTTCGTAGGGACTGTTTTGAACAATCAAAGTGGCTAAGGTGGGATAGAATCCCCGACAGTCAGTGAATGCCACAATATTGGCATTGTTTAAATCAATCTTCTGGGCAAAATCCGGACAGGCGGCGGCATCCACTGCATCCACTTGAGCAGCGATCGTCAGAGCCGGAAAGCTGAAATGACTCAAGGGAGTCGCCATTGCCGGTGCGACCCAACTGAAATACCCCCAACAAAACACCAGCAAACAACCAAGAAATGTTAAAACTCTTTTCATGACCTGATCTCCCATGAAATTCACTGAACCAGGCGAGTGATGTAATTCTTCACTACTTTAAACAACAGATTGCTGAGTATTCATCTCCCAATAGAGCAGGGTGAGAGCCTGCCCAACCTGCCCCTTGATAGCTTCCCACTGAGATGATAATTTCAATTCGTTTTGCAACAACACCTTCACCGGACTCATCATTGCGGAACGATCGCCCGAAGGCGGTGGTAATAAAACAGTTGGCATTTCTACCGATGGCATGGCTAGATGCACAGCCGCCGCCTGAATTAACGGATGTTCTTGCCGTAACAAGCGATCGAGTTCAAGCGGAGAAGGAATATGGGGTTCTGGTGCGATCGTTTCCCAGGGATCGGGAATGATGGGTACAGAACTGGGTATAGATAATTTAGGGGAATTTTTATTGGTTTTGTTAAACATGATTGAATCACCTCCCTGCTAATTAGTCAGAGATGAAACGGATGCCAAAATCACGGGTTACGCATGAATTCACTCCTACCTTGATCATAGCAGTGGCATCAATTAGAGAGATTACAGAATGTAAGAATGGCAAACCGCCCCCCAACCCCCAATTCTGGGGGAGCTAAATCATTCTACACATTGCCAATGAGAGTCCGAAGATGATTCAGCAACTCATCCAGCGTGTAGGGCTTCGACATAAAGATACTGGCTCCAGCCGCAAGCGCCGGTTCTCGATTCGCGGGTAGTCCACTCATGGCGATAATGGGGACGGTGGAATTGATTGCCTTCAGTCGTTGAATTAAGGAAATACCGTTCATTTTAGGCATCATAATGTCCGCAATTACCAGTTTAATGGCAGGTTGACGTTGAGCATAAAGCGCGATCGCTTCGATACCATCATTCGTTGATAACACAGTATAGTGATGCGCTTCTAGTAGCGATCGTGTGCTGAGTTGCACCGCCACATCATCATCAACTACTAGAATGAGTTCTCCATGCCCATCTAATAGTTCTTGGGAGTGACTGGAACTGGGAGGAATTCCAACTAGCATGGGTAAATACATATTGATTTGAGTACCGCGACCCACGTCACTAAAAACTTGCAAAAATCCGCCATAATTTCTAACAATTCCTAATACAGTTGCCAAGCCTAAACCAGTTCCCTGCCCAGGAGCTTTGGTCGTAAAGAAGGGATCGAAAATGCGATCGCGCACCTCTAGAGGAATCCCTGTGCCTGTATCGGCAACAGTAATAACGACATAATTACCAACTTTGGCATCTAGCTCGGTTTGTGCCAGGTTCTGCTCGACAAAACATTGTGCGACGGACAGAGACAGCGTTCCCCCATCCGGCATGGCATCTCGCGCATTCACACATAGATTCATCAACACCTGATGCAGGTAAGTTGAATCCGCCAACACTAGCCAGGGGGCTAAATCAGGGATGGTTTGCTGAATGACGATCGACTTAGGAAATGTTTGTTGTACCACGTTAATCACCTCCTGCACTAACGGGGCAATTGGGGTGGGGCTACATTCCCCATTGGTGCCTCGGGAGAAGGTGAGAATTTGTTTAATCATCTGAGCACCCCGTTTAGCCGTCTCCTCCAAAACCTCCAGCATTTCCTGCGATCGGGCATCCAGGTTCAACGGCTTTAACCGTAATAACTGAGAGATTGCCACAATGGGGGTAAGAACATTATTCAGATCATGGGCAATCCCACTGGCGAGCGTCCCTAAACTCTCCAGTCGTTGCGCCCGATAAAACTGCGTTTCGAGTTGTTTCTTTTCCGTAATATCCGTCGAGATGCCACAAATGGCATAGGGTACTCCCAAGGCATTGCAAAGTGGAAACTTGACCGTCAGGTAATGATGGATGCCATCCGGTAAAGCTATCGCCTCCTCCAGTTGGAGCAGTTGACCTGTCTCCAGCACCGTTCGGTGATTCGCTGCCCAGGTATTCGCAATCTCAGTTGACCAAAGTTGATCAATCGTCTTACCGATAATCTCGGCTGGAGTGAGAGAGAGCAAGTTGGCATAGCTACAGTTGACCAACAGGTGTTTATTTTGGGGATCGATCAGATAAATAATTGCCGGTGAATGATCCAAAATGGCTTGCAGTCGTTGTTCACTATCCCGCAGGGCTTGTTCGGCGTGTTTGCGATCGGTGATGTTGTGACTGAGGGTGGCCAGGGCGATCGGGTGATCCTGCTGATCCCGAATGCACAGCACGTTATAAATCATCCACAGGGCTTCACCCGTTTGAAAATGGCGAAACCGAATTTCGACTTGTGCTTGCCCTTCCTGCAATACGCGGGGAAAAAACTCATTGACAATAAACTCTTGATCCTCGGGGAAAAAAAAGTTTCTAACTCGCATGTCGCCATACTGCTGGAGATCCTCGATCCCGATCATTTGCCTGCCTGCGGCGTTGAGATACAGGGGTTTAAAGTCCATATCGCAAATGCCAATGAATTCCGAGCTATTATCAGCCAGGGAAATAAATTTTCGGGCTTCCAGTTCTGCCTGTTTGCGATCGCTAATATCATAATTAACGGTGGTGACAATCCAGCAGTCCTCGGAAATTTTGCGAGAGGTATAGGAACTAGAAAACCAGCGAATGGAGCCATCTTTGCGGCGAAACCGATACTCAGCCGTGGCATCCCGTTCGGCAAAGAACTGATCGAATAATGGCATGAGAATCTGGTCGCGATCGGCTGGCACTACCTGCGATAGCCAGAAATGTTTATCCGCATAGTCTTCCAGGGCATAGCCAAACAGGCGTTCACATCCGGCAGACCAATATTCGTACTCCCAATCGCGATTGGCATAGACCCGGAAACTCGAAATTGCTGCGATCGCGCTATCTAAAATGCGGCTGAGTTTGCCTTCCGAAGTCTGTAGAGAGAGTTCTAGCCGCTTGCGATCGCTAATATCCGTGGCTGTCCCCACAATCCGGTAGATTCTCCCCTGGGGATCTCGGAGTGGCGAAAGTGTGGTCAATGTCCAGATCGTATGATTTTCAAAAATCACATATTCTTCATAGGAAAGACTGTTGCCCGCCTGTAGACACCGTTCATAGTTTTGCCGGAACCGACCGCCGATCGTGTCACCAAAGGCTTGCTCAGGTGTTTTGCCCTCCAGGGCTTGCGTGCGATCGCCTGCCAATAGCTCTGCTAACCGATTGAAGCCACTGTAATAGAAGTCGTTCGCTTCCGTCACCTCAATCACAAACATCGCTTGATCGGCACCATCATAGATACTGCTGAGAAACTGTTCCCGTTGGCGTAATGCCTGATTCGTCGCGACAAGTTCGGCTGTGCGATCGGCAACCTGCCTTTCCAGTTGCGTATGGGCAGATTGCAACTCTTGTTCCATCGCTTTACGTAACCGAATATTTCGCAATGACCAGCACAGGCTCACAATTTCATTGCGCAAATTTTTATGACTGGTAACGGCAATGAGCACTGAACAGGGTTCTCCACGTCTGGGCTGAACAGTAACTTCCCAGTTTTGCTCAAAGTCTAACTGAGCTAACCGCCGATAAAACTCCGGGCGATCGGGCTTGGCAATAAATACAACCAGGGGTTTACCCAGCAAGCGACGGGAACTGATCTGAAATAGATCGAATGCGGCATGATTGGCTTCTTGAATCACTCCATGCAGATTGGTGACAAGATAGGCATCTGGCGCAAACTCAAATAACTCTTGATAGCGCTGCCGTTCTAAGGCGATCGTTTGTTGGGCAGCCGTTAATTGGGCATTTTGTTGGAGGAGTTCTTCCTGCGTCGATCGTAGTTCTTCTAATGCCAACCGTAATTGCTCATTCACCTGGGACAGTGCGGCAATTTGGGGAGCCGTTGGCTGCTGCTCAACCTGCACCGCCAGAAAGTTGGAATAGGCTGGGTTTAACTGGTAGCCCACCCGATGTTTCGTTTGAATCAAATCTTTGGGTGCCCCAGCCGCCGCTAATTTTTGGCGTAATTCCTTAATGTGAACCCGTACCGCTTCTTCCCCAGGCGACTCAACCGAACTCCAGGCATGATCTAAAATGGCTCTTGAATTCAGTGCCCGTTGGGGCTGCCGCAGAAATAGCTCCAGGATGGCATATTCCTTCGGCGTGACCGCTAACAGATGCGTTCCATACGCCACACGTTGACTACTGGGATCAACCGATAACAGTCCCCAGGTTAAGACCGGTGACTGGGTTGACTGCCCCCGTCGCAACAATGCCTGCACCCGCGCCACTAACTCCTCAGCATCAAATGGCTTCACCATGTAATCATCCGCCCCTGCATTCAGGGCGATCGCCTTTTGCCGACCTTCTCCCTGCCCCGTTAATAGCAAAATTGGTTTCTGCCACCCTTTCGTCCGCAACCGCTGGCAAACAGTGATCCCATCTAGCTTTGGTAAGACCACATCCAGCACAATCACATCGTAGTCAAAGGCATCCACCATCTGCAAGCCAGCTTCACCGTCCCCGGCAATATCGACGGCATAGTTATAGCCAGATAACAAGATCTGTAGTGTACGTGCGACAGCCTGCTCATCTTCTACAACCAGAATTTTCATAACTCATCCCTAACCTGGGCTATCAGCATCCCTAATCTGCTCTGTTCACGGCTTGAGCACCTATGACAGCAGCTTACATACAGACTGCTTAGGGCAAAAGAAGCAACTCATGAATCGAGGAGTGAGCTATACCCCTCTTTAATTATTTATGACGATAATTTAATACTGCTTTACTATTAAGAAAATTTAGCAAATTGTTAGTTATATGATGAAACTTAGATTATTCTCTATGTTCCTCACAGTTTCCTTACAACTAATCCTGAAACTAGAAGGTAGGAGTGCAATGTTCCTTTGCTGTAGCGTCATCGACAAAGAACAGTACTCCTAATGCCCCCGCTCTTCTTCTAACCAACAATAGTCATTCCCATCCTGACTTCCTTGTTGGTTAGGAGAGGGGCTAACAGAAATTGGGGTTGGCACTACAGGCTTCGCCTTACCTCAGTTAAATGAAGCGAATGAATACACCTATACGATCGTGGATAAGGCAATGATAGAAGCCAGGAAGCTTATGTAAATAAGAACGTTCAGGAAACCCTATTTTATGAAAACAATCACGAGTTGCAGGAGAACGCTAATTCTAAACTTACCAAGACTGGGTTGTGGACATTGGTGGGTTGAGGCAACAACATCTGATCCAAATTGTGTCTATTATTTTGGACCTTTCCCTAACTCTGAAGAAGCCTCTGATATGTGCCCAGACTATGTGCAAGCTTTAACCAAGCAAGGTGAGCAGCGAATTAACACAGTAGTGAAGCACTATTACCCCGCAGAGCTAATCCTTAGTGAAGAAGTCTAATCGATTCCACTCCACGATTACTTCATCCGCTCCATGATTCGCAGTCGCACTTGATTGTCCTGAATCACATACACTTTAGGGGAGAGAAATTGCGATCGCTCCCCTAAATCTTGTTTGGCGAGAACATAACTTTTATCTTTGTTTTGCAGGAGAAACAGGAGGGTTTTATCCTGCAATTCTACTGGAGGTTTACCATGCCAAACAAACGTCACATGTACCGGATCAATGATCTTACCCTGGGCAATCAATCTGCCATTATTTCGTCCTAAAATACTCGCTCCAGTTACCAGGATACCGAACATCAGGAATAACACTAATAAGCGAAACAAGGGCTTCGATCGAGCTAAATGAATGATGGAAACTCTCTGCCAGGAGAAGACTATGGTAGACAGAAGAACTGAAATACCGATGAGCATATAGCGTAGACGAAAGATTGAATCATCCTGATATCCTAAAAATATACATACCAATCCCAGGGCAACTAATAAAAGGTTTCCTTGAAATGCTTTCATTCTATACGTCCCAGGTTCTTTACCAATTTGAAACAGCAGATAAAAACTTGGAATCGTAATTGCCGTAGGTAAAAAGAACTGACGCAGATAGAAATCAGGTGAAAATTCTAACCAATTGATATCTATCCCTAATTCTTTAAAGAAAGCCCCATTATAAATCCAACCAATATAGTAGATAGAACTTAAAAGTAGGGTGACAATCGTTGCTGGCTCAAGGTATTTAGACAGTTGCTTTAAAACAACATCTGACTTTAACTCAAGATTGTCGTCATCACCAGAATTGGGCATATCCTTGACCCCTTACCTGTTTTTGCAGAAAATTTAGTCGCTTGCTTGAGCGTTGCATAGTTTATTTTAGTTTATAGAGCTTTGCTAATACGATCGCTCCTTATCCTCGGCAAAGTTTTAAATTTTTTATAGGAATTTGTTTGTCTATACTGATCTGCCTAAATCTCTACGCTGACGCGCTACTACATGTTTTCGCCAAACCAAAATTTTACAAATTCGATTCACAAAACCCCCTCCTTAGGCTAGATGTTTCTATATGACCAAATAGTAATTTGGTAGTAGGTATCCCGTTAGAAGATCATGAAAAACATCAAGCAACTTACCGATCAATTGGCTGTGGCAATGGGACAAGTCACCTCCGAACAATTGCAACAGGCAGCCCAGGCAGGATTTAAATCGGTACTGAATTTGCGATCGCCGAACGAAGAGGGTGTTCCTCAGGATGAACAGCAACAAGCAGAGCAGGTAGGACTTAAGTACGTCAATATTCCAGTTAAACCCGATCGGATGAGCGATGATTTGGCAGATCAGGTACTTCAAGAAATTGATCAATTACCCAAACCCGCGTTGATTCACTGCAAAAGTGGGATGCGCTCTGGAGCCATGACCTTGATGTATGTTGCGACTCAGCAAGGGATGACGGCAAATGAAGCTATGGCGATCGGGAAACAAAATGGATTCGATTGTGAGAGTTCTCCTGAGATGAAACAGTTCTTTGAGCATTACGTTGACGAGCACTCTCAAGCGAATTCAGAGGAGTAATCATGGCGTTGATCTTAGAACAGTTTAATGTTGAGGGATTAGCTCAGTTGTCCTATCTCGTAGGTGACGATAGATCTGGGGTCGCTGTGGTGATTGATCCCCGTCGTGATATTGATATCTATTTACAACGGGCTAGAGAACTGGGTGTGCGATTGATTGGCAGTGTAGAAACCCATATTCATGCGGATTTTGTCTCTGGTTCCCATGAACTCAAAGCCCGAATCAATATTCCGATTTATGGTAGTAAAACTGGAGATTATCAGTTCGAGTTGCATCCACTCCAAGAGGGCGACGAACTTCAGATTGGTAGTGTGACGTTGCAGGCACTCCATACCCCAGGACATACCCCTGAACATATTTCGCTGTTAATTTATGACTCCAAACAAGGTCAAGCCCCGTTCGGATTGTTTACAGGCGATACGTTATTTAACCTGGATGTTGGTCGTCCTGATTTGTTAGGGAGTGGGGCAGAACAGCCATTAGCAGCGCAGCTTTATCACAGCCTGTTTGACAAAATTTTGCCGTTGGGCGATCGCATAGAAATCTACCCCTGTCATGGTGCAGGCTCTTCCTGTGGCAAGTCCATTGGCGATCGTCGCCAAAGTACCATTGGCAACGAACGAGTGTTTAACCCAGCCTTGCAAGCACGATCGCAGCAAGCATTTGTTGACTGGATTTTGAGTGAAATGCCAGAACCCCCACGGCACTATGCTCGGCTCAAACAAATCAACGCTAAAGGTGCGCCAGTTCTAGGTTGTCCTGCGACATTACAACCCCTCACTCCCGATGAATTTCAACGAAAAATGCAAGATGAGAACACGGTAGTTATCGATGCTCGATCGATACTTGCCTTTGGCGGTGGGCATATTCCGGGAGCAATCAACATAGCGTTGCGACCAGAGTTTCCTAATTGGGTCGGTTGGATGATTGATCCAGCGCGATCGCTATTAGTGGTTGTGGAAAGTGAACGAGATGTAAGGCTCGTTGCAGAACAACTTTTCCGCATTGGTTACGACCATTTAGCCGGTTACTTACACGATGGCATGACCAGTTGGCAGAATGCTGGATTGCCCCTACAACGTCTGGGTGAGTGGACTGTGCAGGAGTTGAACCGCTACAAGGATGACCCCGGGGTAACTGTGCTAGATGTGCGGGGGGATGATGAATATCAAAACGGGTATGTCCCAGGAGCGAAGCATACCTTTGTGGCGCATCTAGAAGCACAACTGGATCAATTGGATAAAGACCAAACGATCGCCACCTACTGCGGTAGCGGGTATCGCGCCTCCATTGCTGCCAGCCTCTTACAAAAACATGGGTTTGAGCGTGTGATCAATATCCCTGGTTCATGGATTGCCTGGAAAGCGGCTGATCTACCGCAGGCTCATCCTTCCAAGCAGAAGGTCAGGCATCGTTAGCTACCCCGATAGGTGCTGTAAGACCAGGGAGAAATTAAGAGGGGAACATGATAATGTGCCTGTGGATCAGCGATGCCAAAGCGAATGGGGACACGATCGAGAAATAATGGCTCCGGTAAATCGGTCAGATGTTGTTTAAAGTAGCTGCCCACATCAAAGATCAGTTCATAGATGCCGGGACGCAATTCGGTATCGAGTAATAACGGGTCACCTGTGCGTCCGTCCTGATTGGTATGTGTGGTTTTCAGACAGGAGCGTTCCCCCGAACTGGGATCAATCCACCACAGTTCGATCGTCATATTGACGGCAGGACACCCGTGAGCCGTGTCTAAAACATGCGTCGTCAGTTTCCCGGTCATGGTAGCAGCTTAATGTAATGGGCTACCCAGAATTGTATGCGCGATCGCGGTTGTCACATCTTCGGGGCGTTCCGTCCGCAGTTGGGTGTACCACTGTTGAGTGATGTCGGGATCTTTGCCGTGGATTTGTTCTGCCCGTTTACGCGCTTTTTTGACGATCGCACTGGCTCGCTCTTTGCGTTCCGCCTCATATCGCTGCAAGGCATCCTTTACACTGAGATTGGTCGTCCTGAGATAGCGGGTCAACACCACCACATCCTCCATTGCCTGACAGCCTCCCTGCCCCAAATCCGGACAGGTGGCATGGGCAGAGTCTCCCAGTAAAGCCACTTTGCCCCGTACCATTCGCTCGATCGGTCCAAGATCATGGATTAATAAGCGATTAGTCGTTGCTGGATCTAAGCGTTGAATTAAGTGTTGTACCGGGTCTGCCCAGCCTTGAAAGAAATAAGTTAACTCAGATCGGATCTCCCCCGCTTCCAGCGCTTGCTCATAGGGCAGTGGCACATCTAAGAAGAAGTAGAAGCGATCGCCACTCACAGGCATCATTGAGGCACGTTTATGTTCTCCCACATAGATGACCCAGGTATTTGGCGGAGCCAGATCAGGACTCGCCTCGACTAATCCATTCCAGTTGACATAGCCACCATACTGGGGTTGCACCTCAGCTTGTAACACATACTGCCGCAGAATCGAGCGAATCCCATCTGCGGCAATTAATAGATCGCCCGTCGATCGATATCCGTCCTCGAATATGGCAGTAACCTGCTGTTCATTCTCTTCGACAGCTACACATTTAGCATTCAGTTTAACCCTGCCTGGAAATGCCTCTAGAAGCAATTGTTGCAGGTCGGTACGGGTGACGGGATAAGGCCGTTGTCCGACGGCGGCGACTAATGGCTCAAGACTAATATGATTTAACAATTCTCCAGTATGGCTGAGGTACTGCATCTGATCCATCAGTCCGCCAACCTGAGCAATCTGCTTGCCTAAGCCTAATGAGTTCAGGACTTTGACCCCATTCGACCATAGGGAAATTCCGGCTCCAGCGGGGCGTAGTTCGCTCACCCGATCGTAAATTTCGACCTCATAGCCCACCTGAGACAATGCTACCCCAGTCGTTAAGCCACCAATTCCAGCCCCAATAATAATGACTTTTAAGTTATCCATTGATGGATGCTCCGGATCTATGGATTTAAGTGTGATCGCGAGATTGGCGATCGTGTTGTCACGCTTGATACAAATACCTGTCAGTGAGTTTGGGCGGCTAAGAAAGCCATCAGTTCCTCACGAGTTGGCAGCGAAGACTGTGCCCCCGGTTTGGAAACCGCTAAAGCCGCCACCGCCGCCGCCTGGGTACTAGCCTGTAGCAAGGGCAATCCTTCAACCAGTCCAACCGCTATCCCCCCATTAAACGCATCCCCTGCCGCCACTGTATCCACCGCCGTCACCGGAAAGCTGGGAATGTGGAAGGTCTGATCCGCCGTGGCACAGATTACCCCTAATTTTCCCAGTTTGATCAAGGCTGTAGCCGCCCCTCGCTGCCGCAACACCTGAGCAGCCTGTTCCGCTTGAGCCAGCGTTTCTACCGCAAATCCCACTAATTGGCTGGCTTCTACCTGATTAGGAGTGATGATATCTACGCAAGCATACAGTTCGGCGGGTAACTCAGTCTGGGCGGGAGCCGGATCCAGTATCACCGTTGCCCCGATCTGTTTCGCCAGTTTTGCGGCACTGACGACTTCTCGCACAGGAATCTCCAGTTGTAGCAGCAGTACAGAGCTTGGAGATAACACGGGTCGTAATCGCTCAACATCCGATTGATCAACTTGCCCATTTGCCCCTGGAATCACCAGAATCGTATTCTCGCTGGCATCATCAACGGCAATCATGGCGACTCCCGAACTGGTGGTGTGCTCCACGAAAATGCGATCGCAGTCCACCCCACTATTCCTCAGGGCTTGGAGAAGTTGCTGTCCAAACGCATCAGCCCCCACTCGCCCCACCATTACCGTGGGTATATTCAGTCGAGCCACAGCAACCGCCTGGTTTGCCCCTTTCCCACCGGGAACCGTCGAAAACTGATACCCGATTAAAGTTTCTCCCGGAGCCGGTAATCGGGGAGTCCGGGCAACCAGATCCATATTAACGCTGCCAAAGACAACCACGCTCATTGCTTTCAATCAAAGGTAGATTTCACAAGCCCAGTTTCGCATGATTGGAGTGGCTTTCACCTAATGCAACTGTGCTTATTTTCTCCTATGTTCATCAAAAGTAATTGAATTGTTTGAGCGGCAGTCGTAGAGATACGTTAGTGAGATAGAGCATTGCTACATAGCGGTTATGGTGATCGTTTGAGGCGATTTCCTTGGAGACGAAAAATTGATGGTCTGTTGGAATGTTTGATTGTTGGCTTTAACAGTGACTTGATAATTACCAAAAAATGCCCGGATAGCAACATTGCCCGTTTGATCGGTTTGACCACTCGATCGCGTCCACCAATCGTGGTAAACCAACTGTTGATACTGGGTTGCAGACAGCTTCGGCTCAAAATTTTGCTTAAAGATCGCGGCTTCTGGCTCCCAATGTGCCCCCTGCCAGAATCCCCACATAAAAATGCCAGTTACGGCAGGGTGGGCAAAGGCAATCCGATAAACATCTTTGAGAATCCGAGCTTGTTCCTGCTCCGTTGCTGCCACAGCATCAAATTCAGTGATTTTAATGGGTAAGCCAAGTTGAGCCAGCGCATCTAAACTTGCTTTAATCCGATCGGCAGTAATGGATTCACGAATATGTCCTTGAACTCCGATACCACTAATGGGAACACCTTGCTGTAACCAACTCCGAATCAACTGAATATAGCGATCGAGGGACTTGCCGTTTAAAATGTCATATTCATTCACATACAGTCCCACAGCAGGATCAACTGTGTGACACCAGCGAAACATCTCCCCGCCGATTCCATCTCCCAACCGCGATTGGTAAAAGTCGCCATGTAATGGTTCATTGAAAACATCATAGTCAGTGAAGCGTCCCTGATAGCGACGACAAACATCCAGAGTCCGCCGTTGCACCGCTTCTCGTAGCGCTTGAGGCTTGAGTGCCCGTACCCACGTTGGATTCCATTGTTCAGGTGCCCAAAATAGCGTATGCCCTCGCATTTTGAACTGATGCCGATCGCTCCACTCCAAGATCCGATCGGCATCCTCATAACTCACCTGATTTTGAACTGACTCAGTGGCATACCATTTCAGCGCATTTTCATGCACACCAGCGTTAAATAAGCGCTTGGCTAAGCTAAGGTACTGAGACTGCTCGGGTTTATTCGCAGTGGGCTGAAACTGTTCTGTACTTAAAGCGGTGCCAAACGGAAATTCATGGGTCAGTTGCTCAATCTGCACCGTAGCATCAGCTAGAGGTCGCTGTTGACGATCAACTACTTTGAGCCGAAGATCGCCAGTCCGGAGCTGATAGATGCTGGCATCGACTGGATCAGAACGATTGAGAGCCGCCATCGGGGGTAAACCTGCGGGAGTCACAATTTGACACGCCCAGAGGACGATCGCCAGCCCAACTATCAGCCATCTCTGGTTTGTCCAAACTAATAAGGATTGCCAGTAACGGGTTGGCAGGAATCGCCTAATGCGGAGATTACAGCGATCGTTCAGCATTTTCCGTAGCTTCGGAGAGGTTCTCTGATGGAACCGCAACAACGGTTTCAGTAAATTCCTTCGATTCGTCATCGATCTTTGCCCATGAAACGGATGTTGTTGTAGATGCAGCTAAAGAGTGCAAGGATCTGTGCCAACAGCCCTTGCTCAAGAGGCACTAGAGTTGTCTGGGCTTACCGATTGTATATGTTGAGAATGGGCTTAAGTTTTAGCACAGATGATAGCAGCATCAGAATAGAATCTAACCCTCCTACCCGCTTACGCTGTTTCCACTCAGCCGTATCACAGTAGAGCAACGTAACTAAGTGACGACTTTGCTCAACAGTGACATCAATGAACTTCAGCGATACA
Organism: Pantanalinema rosaneae CENA516; assembly: GCF_050753385.1. NCBI lineage: Bacteria > Bacillati > Cyanobacteriota > Cyanophyceae > Leptolyngbyales > Leptolyngbyaceae > Pantanalinema > Pantanalinema rosaneae. The sequence continues at coordinate 109,075 of NZ_JBLZFZ010000013.1, read as the reverse complement.
TTACTATGACCATCTTGTAACGTCGATCGCACGACCTCTGCCGTCACAGAAAATTCATGCTCCAAGAACTCAATTTCTACAGGCTGATCACTGGCTAAAAATCGGTTTGTGGTTAATGTAATCCTGCTACCCGTTTCCGAGAGGTTATTGGTATAGCCCCAGTAATGACGGTTGCCCGAAGTGACTTTGCAAGCCGTACAGAGAGGAAAGCGATCGCTGACTCGTCGCACTGGTTGATCGATCGAGGACAGCACCGATACCCCCATCACGATCATGTTATAGACAATCCAGAAGATCAGGATTTGTTTGCCTTCATATTCGTACTGATACTCTGGCCAAAATCCCAGAACATAACCACCATAATGGATAAACAATCCTATGGCTGAGAGCCCCAGCAGAATTAAGAGGGGATAGGTTAAATGCAAATTGTAGTTCTTCGTTTCGGCTTTAACCCCCTTGCGAGTCGCTGTACTGGCTTTAGCAAACGGATTGCGTAGAATCAGCCAAATCCGCCCCAAGGCTGGGAAACAAAAGGTCGTCTCATGTACTTCGTTCCAGAAAGCAGACAGGCGATAGTCCGTAGCCCAGGTAAAGGAGGCAGTGTATAACAGGACGAACGGTACAGCGTAGAAAATATATTCTGGCACAGACGCAACCAGTGGTGATGGGCCTAACAATAGACTGACTAAAGGCACAATCAGCGCGATCGCTCGAATTACTGGATTGAAAGAGAACAGAATCAGGGTGAGATGATAGCTTTTTTGCACCCAATTGAGTTTTGACCAAATTGGTAATTCTTGACCACAGAAATAAACTTGTAAATTACCTTGCAGCCATCGCAATCGCTGATCAATAAAGTCTGCAAACATCCGGGTTGATTCACCCATACTCAACATTTCATTCAGATAGATAATCCGAAATCCATGCGTCAGCAACCGAATGGAAGTTTGATAATCCTCCACACAACACCGCGTATAATAACCACCAATAGCCTCTACGCTGCTACGACGCACCACATAGGATGTACCACAGCAAATCACACAATTGCCGGTGTCGCGTCCGGGTTGGACATAGCCAAAAAAGTGTTCTAGATCATTCGGTAAAACTCCATCCAAGCCTAAATTCCGCGCATGATAATCCGGGTTGTAGAAAAACTGGGGTGTTTGCACCAGATCAACATTTGCATCTTGGAAGAACCCGACAGTTCGCGTCAAGAAGTTTCGGAAGGGCACGAAGTCGGCATCCATCACCGTAATGAGTTCACCATCGGTTTGGGGTAAAGCATTATTCAGATTACCGGCTTTGGCGTGTTTGTTGTCTGGACGAGTGATATATCGGCAGCCCAACTCTTCGGCTAGCTGCTTAATATGGGGACGGCGAGTATCATCCAAAATGTAAATCGTTTTGTTCGGGTAATCCATCGCCTGACAACCCACCACCGTTCGGCGCACAATATATTCAGGTTCTTTGTAGCTGGGAACGAATACATCCACCGAGGGCAAGTAGCGACCTGCCAGCACATCCTGGGCATAGCGATTGGCAGCGATCGTGCGTCGCTTATCCGTTGTCCAGGTTGATTGCAAATAGTAAATCAAGTAGGAACTGATCCAAACAATCTCATTGGCAAAGAAGAGGAGACTCAGGAGGGCACTGACCCAATGGGTTAAGTTTAGGGTTGCCGTCGATCGCCAAAGTAAGTAGCGAACGGCCATGAACCCTACGCCTAATCTCACAACTAACCGAGTCACATTGTTGGGGGGCAACCACCGGAGTCCGATACAGGTCGCACCAGCCAAGGCTACGGGTAGCCAGGTTTCAATATTGGTGTGTGAGACTTGCAAGAAGTCAGGCAACGGACGCAGAACTGTGGGGTTAACCTCGGCTAACGGAAAAACGATCGGTCTCCAGTTCGTGACAAACAGGGCGCTTAACCACAGGATCACGCTACTGACAAACATAATCCAGAGACCAGGAGAGACTAACTGCTGAATCTGCGATCGGCTATTGGGGAATGGTAGGCGCAGTACACGAGAGACAAGCGATCGAGGATTTTTTTTAGTAGGAGACTTCGGCTCTGGTGGCGAAGAAATCACACGCATAAACTTAACCCTTAATTAAGGTGGGATGATCCGCGTTCGTGAAAGTCAATTCAGGATTGAATGACTTGGGCTTACTGCACCTTGAAGGTCACTTCACCGGTATAACCGACATAACAAAACCGACCCGAACTGTTTTGGGGGTCAGGCTCCAGATCAATGCGAACTTGCGCTTTGCGCGGGAGATTCGGGGCAGTCGGGACAGCGACCTCTTCGCCAGCCGCCAGACGACCTAACCCCGATCGAATCATGCTGATTTGACCTTGCAAACTACGAGCTTCTGTACCATACAGCTTGACGGTGGCAGGTGTACCCGGTTGCAGCGATCGCACCGCTTGCTCATCAACCAGCGCATCAACCCAGCGCCGATTACAGTCCAACATCTGTCCTAGCGATTCACCTTGCTGGACATAGCGACCTGGCTGCACATTCATGCGCCAAACAATCCCGGTTGCCGGAACTTTGACTGCCGCAAAATTCTGCTTCTGTACATCTCGCATCGCTTGAGTCAGTTCTGCCTCTGTATCTCGAATTTTTTGCTTCAGGGTACCAATCACTTCCTGCTGATCTGAGATTCGCAGTTGCAGTTCTTCTAATCGCAGGCGGGGATCCGCGTCGCTGCGAGTGTTTGATAGAGTCAAACCTAACTGCACCGCTTGTTGGCTAGTACGTGATGCCGCCAACTGATTTTCCAGACTGCTAATTTCGGCCTTGCGCTCCTCTACCTCTGCGGCCAGGGCATCCACACTCGCTTGAGAAACGGCTCCCTGTTGCTTTAAATACACTGTGCGTTCATAGTTAACTTGAGCTAACCGATAGCGAGCCTTCGCCCCCTGAATATCCGATGCTAGTTTCTGGGAAGCTTGCCCTGCGGCTAACGTCTCTAGCTGATGCTGGTTCCCCCGATCGGTGGTGGCAATAACGCGCAGATTCTGCATTTGGGCTAACCGAGTTTGAGCGCGATCGAGTTCTACTTTTTGTTCACTCAGCCGACTTTTAATAGACTGAACTTGCAGATTACTCACTCGATCATTCTGAATCGTTAGTAGTGTTTCTCCTTGAATATTGCCTTCACCTGTTTTAAGTGAAACATTTGTAATCATGCCTTCTTGCGGCGCTTTAATGTCAATTAAAACTCCGTTCACGATCGCATCGCCACTTTTAACATAGGCGACCTTTTCTTGAATTAATTTAACCGCCCAAACAACAAGACCAATGCTTAACGTAGCGATTAATAAATGGGATAACAGCGATCGTGACGGCCCTTTATAGCCTGCTGATGAAATCGAATCCTGCATCGCTTAGTTCCTGAATATTGGGTAGGAAACATACGCACCCATGCCGCTGATGCTATAGCTTCATTCAGTGAAATCACATAAAGCACGAATGAAGAAACAGAAGGGATCAGTGAAATTTCCGTAAAATCACGGCAAAAATTTTTCTTTTATCAGAAATCTATGCTGTGGTGCAATTGGCTTCTATCTACAGGTAGATTTAACAGATTGCTTGCTCATATCGATCGGTAGAGTTTAAGTTGGTAGCAACTGTATTTCTGTTAACCATCAGCTAAGGTTGTGAGCAGCCTTTTTCACCTATAGCGATCTGATTTGATGGGTGAACAAGCGGAGGGAGGCTGTCACTGGTTATTCGTCCTTTGGAGACAAAATAACCAATGATCAACGACTAATTCCAGCACCTTACCACTATCACCAATGATTTAGGGCTTGAGAATTGGAAATCGAGATGAAATCTCTCTAACTCAAGCTTGAATATCCGTCAGCGATGAAATCTCCTATTCTATAGAAGAGTTTTTTGCGCTAGTTCACAAGTTTTCGATCGCGACGGGTTCTACATCATCAGCCATGTCAAATCCAAATACTTTGGAGTAGAAATAGAATTCTCCATCTAAAGTGCGCTTAATATTTTCAGCTTTGCGGAACCCATGTTGTTCGCCACCATACAGCACATACGCCACAGGTAATTGTTTGGCTCGCAGGGCATCCACCATCATTTCCGCCTGATTCGGAGGCACAACCTTATCCTCGTCGCCCTGGAAAAAGATTACCGGGCAAGATAAGCGATCGGTGGCATGGATCGGCGATCGCTCCAGGTATAAATGACGTTGAGCGGGATAAGCTCCAATCAAGCTATCTAGATACCGGGCTTCAAACTTGTGGGTGTCGGTGGCTAAGGCTTCCAGATCGCTGACCCCATAGTAACTGGCTCCTGCTTTGAAAACATCCCGGAAAATTAAGGCACATAGGGTCGTGTAACCTCCGGCACTGCCGCCATCAATCATTAAGCGATCGCCGTCTACTTCACCCGTCGCCACTAAATACTTCGCACCATTAACGCAATCATCCACATCGACAATGCCCCATTGTCCTTTCAGGCGCTCTCGATACTCCCGCCCATACCCCGTACTGCCCCCATAGTTAACATCCAACACCGCAAACCCACGACTCGTCCAATATTGAATCCGCAGGTTAAATGCGGTCGAGGTAGCGGCAGTCGGGCCACCATGACTTTTCACCAGCAGGGGGGGACGTTCATCCGTGGGCGCGGTGTAATCTTGGTTTTGGGGCGGATAGAAGAACCCATAGGCAGTCAAGCCGTTCTCGGTCGGGAAGGCGATCGGGCGAGGAACGGATAAATAACCGGAATCAATTTCCAGGGTGCTGGAACGCCGCAGGACAGTCACTTCTCCCGTAGTTAAATCCAGTTGCACGATCGCTCCTGGTTCCATTGCCGATCCGGCATTAAACACCGCTAGATCGGATTGCACATGAATTCCCGCGATCGAGGTGTAATTCGTGGTAATCGGTGACAATTCCTTAGTTTGCACGTTCAGGCTTGCCAGGTAACTCACCCCTTCCTGGCTATAGGTGCAGATTAAGCGATCGGCAGAGGCAAAGGCATAATCCGCAATTCCGAACACCCAATGGGGCGAGCCAAATTCGGCTGCCATTGGACACAGGGCTTCTACCCCATCCTCCACCTCGGGATTCCAGCGATAAAGATTCCACCAATTTGTGCGATCGCTGACAAAGTACAACCGACCATCCGGCGACCAAACCGGCTGCACCACCGACTCATTCATACCCCCCGCAATTTTCTGACTGGTCGCGATCGTGCCATCGGCATTCAGTTGACCTACCCACAATTCCGTATCATCCCAGGGCATATTGGGATGGTTCCAGGTAATCCATGCCAGTTGCGACCCATCAGGACTGAGCCGGGGCGATGAATAGAAATCATTCCCAGAAACCAATACTAACGGCTTCGTGCTGCCATCCAGGGTCAGACTGACGATCGTATTCACAGCTTCTTCCGATCCGGTGTGATCTTCTCGTACACACACCATCCGATTCCGCCCTGCATCCACCACACCATCCGCGTAACGGTATGACCCTTCGGGGGTAATGGCGATCGGCTCCATCCCCTGATCCTGCCGATAAATTCGTTGATCAGCAAAATTAGAGAAATAGACGCTGCCCTGATGCACCAGATAGGAACCACCACCGTATTCATGCACCCGAGTCCGGACGTTAAACGGCATTGGTGTGACATCGGTGATATGCCCATCGGCAGTCCGGCAGACAATCACATTCCGTCCCCCCTCCGTCGGACGCTGTTCGCTCCAGTACACCTGATTACCATCTAACCGCACACCTCCTAACCCGATCGTGCCTGCCACAATCAGATCTGAAGTAATCGGAGATTTCCATGAACCGTAGGGTGCGACCTGTGTTTCCGCCATAGCCGTAAATCATTTCGCCAAAACTTGCCTCTACAGTCTACATGCAGAATTGTCCAACCGATATGATGGCTAGAGAACCCACACGATCGCAGCGAACATGACGGCACATTCCTCTTCGACTCAACGACCCCATTCCTCCCTGATTCAGCGTCCGGAATTATTAGCTCCGGCGGGCAGTTGGGACTGTGCTAAAGCGGCTGTCGAAAATGGGGCTGACGCGATTTATTTTGGGCTGGAACGGTTTAATGCGCGAATGCGAGCCGAGAATTTCACGGAAGCCGATCTCCCTGCATTGATGGAATTTCTTCACCGTCGCGGCGTGAAAGGGTATGTGACTGTGAATACTTTAATCTTCACCTCGGAATTACCCGAAGCTGCCCAATACCTGCGATCGATCATAGCGGCGGGAGTTGATGCGGCGATCGTCCAAGATGTCGGACTCTGCCGCTTGATCCGTCACCTGTCACCCGATTTTCCTATCCATGCCTCCACCCAAATGACAATTACCAGTGCAGCAGGGGTGGAATTTGCCCGATCGCTGGGATGCGAGTTGGTCGTGCTGGCGCGGGAATGCTCGCTGAAAGAAATTACCAAAATCCAACAGCAGCTTCACCAGCAGCATATAGCGTTACCTCTGGAAGTGTTTGTGCATGGGGCTTTGTGTGTCGCTTATTCGGGACAATGTTTGACCAGTGAAGCGTTAGGGGGACGATCGGCCAATCGGGGGGAATGTGCCCAAGCCTGCCGGATGCCCTATGACCTGATTGCCGATGGCAAAGTGATTGATTTGGGCGATCGTAAATATCTCTTAAGTCCCCAGGACTTAGCCGGACTCGATATACTACCAGACCTGATCAAAACTGGAGTTAGTTCGCTCAAAATCGAGGGTCGCTTAAAGTCACCGGAGTATGTTGCTAATGTGACACGGGTATATCGGCAGGCGATCGATCGGGTCATGGGGTTGCAAGGAGATGGGGAAGATGGGGAGGATAGAGAGCGGTATGACTTGGAGATGGCGTTTTCGCGGGGATTATCGACTGGGTGGTTTGAGGGCATTAACAATCAAACGCTGGTACATGCGCGATTTGGCAAGAAACGGGGAGTTTACCTGGGGGAAGTAACGCAGATTCAGGGCGATCGCATCACGATTAAATTACAGGCTCCTGTGAAACCGGGGGATGGGGTGGTATTCGATCACGGGCATCCCGAAAAACCCGAAGAAGGCGGACGCATCTACACCGTAGACCAACGGGGACAGGCGGCAATTCTCACCTTTGGGCATGGCAATCTCAATCTGCGGCGGATTCAGGTCGGCGATCGCGTTTGGAAAACCAGTGATCCCGAACTCGATCGCAACCTACGCCAAACGTTTAGTGGCGAAACCCCCCAATTTCAGCGTCCGATTGATCTAGAAGTGTATGGTGAAGTTGAGCGACCCGTGACGATCGTTGCTCGCGATCGCTTGGGACATGTGGTTCAGGTGGCATCAACCATGCCATTAGTTGCCGCCCATAGCAAACCACTCACCACGGAACGCTTACAGGAGCAATTAGGTCGGTTAGGCAATACGCCATTTTATTTGGATCAATTAAGTAACCATCTGGATGGGCAGGTAATGCTGCCAGTCAGCGAACTTAACCAGATGCGTCGCGATGTAGTGACCCAATTAGAAACATTAAGAGCGAAACCTCAATCCTGGGAACTGCGATCGCAGGCAACCCTGCAAGATCTACTTCCCAAGCATTTTGAGCCAATGACTGATTCTGGTTCGCGATCGCCAGAGTTAATTGTCCTGGTTCGTAACATTCCCCAACTACGAGCCGCGATCGCAACTGGAACTTCTACCCTTTACTGCGAATTTGAAGACCCCCGAAATTATCGAGCAGCAGTGCAGTTAGTTCGGCAGGCAGAAGGTAGGGAAGGTAGCCGCACTTCTCCCCCCTCCTCCCCATCCCCCTCACCTCAAATCTTCGTCGCCCCTCCCCGCATTACGAAACCGGGCGAAAACTGGACTCTTCAGCAGGTACGGGATTGCAACGCTGATGGTTATTTAGTGCGGAACTATGATCAACTTCAATTTTTTAGTCGCGATCGTTGCATTGGCGATTTTTCTCTAAATGTCGCCAATCCCTTAACCGCCGATTACTTCAAACAGCAGTTTCCTTTGGAACGTCTAACCGCTTCCTATGATCTCAATATTCATCAACTAGAAGCTTTACTTGGCAGTTGTCCTGCGAATTGGTTTGAAGTCACCATTCATCAACATATCCCCATGTTTCACATGGAACATTGTGTCTTTTGTGCCTTCCTTTCTACCGGAACCGATTACACCAACTGTGGTCGTCCCTGTGAGCAATATCAGGTGAAATTGCGCGATCGGGTGGGGACAGAACATATTCTGCAGGCCGATGCGGGTTGTCGGAATACGGTATTTAACGGAACTGCCCAAACTGGAGCCGAGCATGTTCACCACTTGATGGAATTAGGGGTCACCCACTTTCGCTTAGAGTTTGTGCATGAAACGCCCACCCAGGTGACGCAAACGATTCAACACTATCAACAACTGCTGCAAGGGCAAATAACAGGGGCGCAACTATGGCGAACCCTCAAGTTACAGAATCAATTAGGTGTCACACGCGGCACGATCGAGTCGAAATAGCTCTGACAACAACATTGTAGGTAGCCACAACATGAGCTTCTACTCATTAGGAGATCGCGGTTAACAGCAGCATGGCAATCAGGAAGAAGGTGAAGTTTTACTACCAGGAAAGAAACAATTTTTAGTTTTGAAAATATAGGCTCCAGCAGGCACACAATTGTTAACTTGATATTCATGAAAAATGTCATTAATATTACAGATATGGGAAAGTTAATTCGATAACAACTCCCCAAAAAATCTCAAAGGTGCCAGCCTCAGGTTACGACTTCTTAAGTTCAATGCCAGCCTTTTATTAAAGCGATCAGAGCAAGCAGAGGGTTTCTCGACATATTTTTCCTTGGGTTCACACTCCTATATAAATCCCGTTTGACCTCTTGCAACGGTCGATTTTGGTAGTTTAAATCGGCTGTTTGGCTCTTCAGCATTCCTGCAAGAAGTCTATTTTTTGGGTAGGCAATGGAACCCCATGGGACGAGTTTCGCTTGCATAATCACCAGAATTTTATCCAGTTGATTTAAATTCAGCCATTGGAGGTTATAGTATGGTATCCGTAGATCATCTAGAGCTTCAAGAATATCAGCAGCAGGTAATTTCTCACTTGATTTGTTCTCGATCGCAGCATTGTGATGTGTCACCCGTAATGGCAACGGCTGTCGAGAAGGATGTGGAACGAGAGCAGCCTGTGGCGATGAATCCATCGGATAACTTACTCCAAATGGCATGGCAATTGTTGCAACCTATGCAGGTCGATCGCACGTATGGATTAAGTCAATTAGGAATGCAAAACTTGCATCATGTTTATCGCAATCTAGCAATTCCTGAATTAGTTGAACATGCCCTGATGCGAGGTGAGGGTCAACTGGCAATTAATGGTGCCCTCTGTGTAGAAACTGGAAAATATACCGGACGATCGCCGCAGGATCGGTTTATTGTCTATGAATCCGGCAGTTGCCATGAAGTAGATTGGAACCATACGAATCGCCCCATCTCAGACGCTCAGTTTCAGCAGCTTTATCAACGCGCTATGGAGTATGTCCAACATCGCGATCTGTATATCTTCGATGGGTTTGTCGGAGCCGATCCCACCTATCGCTTTGGAGTGCGAGTCATCAATGAATTTGCTTGGCAAAATCTATTTGTCCATCAACTCTTCCGTCGCCCAACTGAAGTAGAACTGCAACAGCATCAAGTCGATTTTACGGTAATTGCCCTACCCGGATTGCAAGGTCATCCTGAAACAGATGGACTGAATAGTGAAGCCTTTATTCTCTTACATCTCACTCAGCGCATTGTCTTAATTGGTGGCACTCATTATGCCGGGGAGATGAAAAAATCGATCTTCACGCTATTAAACTATGTGATGACTAAACACAATGTTCTCCCGATGCATGGGGCAGCTAATATTGCGGCTGATGGTCATACAGCATTGTTTTTTGGCTTGTCAGGCACTGGTAAAACGACCCTTTCTGCCGATCCCGATCGTTATTTGATTGGAGACGATGAACACGGTTGGTCAACGGCAGGCATTTTTAACTTTGAAGGGGGATGTTATGCCAAAACCATTCGTCTATCCCAACACAATGAACCTCAAATTTGGTCAGCGATTCGGTTTGGGGCATTATTAGAAAATGTGGTGATTGATCCAGAAACTCGCAGACTGGATTATGACAACGATCGTCTGACTGAAAATACTCGGGTCGCCTATCCGCTCGAACATATTCCGAACAGCATCGCTACTGGGATCGGCAATCCTCCTAAAACCATTATCTTTTTGACCGCCGATGCCTTTGGCGTTCTCCCCCCCATCTCCCGCTTAACCCGCGAACAAGCCATGTATCACTTCCTGTCTGGCTACACTAGCAAACTGGCGGGTACAGAACGAGGGATTACAACACCTGAAAGTACATTCTCGGCCTGTTTTGGGCAGGTATTCTTCCCGCTTCCCCCCACCGTTTACGCCGAAATGTTAGGAGAGCGGTTATTGCAACATCCTGAAACCCAAGTCTTCCTGGTGAATACCGGTTGGTTAGGCGGTGGTTATGGCGTTGGACAACGGATTTCGATTCAGCATACCCGATCGATGGTATCTGCTGCCTTAAACGGCGATTTAGATCACGTTCGCTACACACCCCATCCGATCTTTAAGGTGCTGGTTCCTGAAGCAGTTCCCGGCGTTCCTGCCTCAGTCCTTGATCCCCGCCAAACCTGGGCAGATCCAGCCGCCTATGATCACCAGGCACACCAATTAGCCCAACAATTTGTGCATAATTTTGCCCAATTCACTGATGCTGCTCCCGAAGTGATCGCGGCTGGACCATCAGTTAACTCCGAGTACAGCGAGATACCAACCAACATCCATTAAAGCCACACCCACGGCAGCAATTCAGTTGTAACTCTGGCATGTCGGGGAGTCATCCCGTGGCAGAAATGCGATCGCTCACAATGGATTCCGTAATGGTGAAATACACGCATGAAGACTCTGTTAGAACGTGAAAACTGCTGATCTGAATCCTCTCGTAGCAATTAATTTTCCTATGCTCAAACAAGCATTCTGCTCAAGCACTTTGACCTTAGTTCTAGTGAGTTTTGCCTCCCATTGTCTCGCTGTTCCGATCGCATCGGTTCCTAATCCCAGACGCACCAATGGGGGATGGGTGACCGATATGGCAGAGTTACTGACTCCCGCCACAAAAAAGCAACTGAATCGGCAAATTTCCGAGTTGGAAGCGAAAAATAGTAGTGAAATTGCCGTCGTAACAGTTCCCTATGTTTCTTCTGCCACCAACCCCAAAGCGTTTGCCACACAACTGTTTAACACCTGGGGGATTGGCAAGAAAGGTCGCAATAATGGCGTACTTCTGCTCGTTTCTAAAGGCGATCGTCGGGTAGAAATTATTACTGGCAAAGGGCTGAGAACGTTGTTGCCAGATAGCCAAGTCAGTCGAATTCTTCAGCAAGAAGTGACCCCCAGGTTTAAACAAAGTCAATTTGATGCCGGGGTTTTAGCGGGGACAAGAGCATTAGTCACCCAAGTTAGTCGCTATCGCCCCCCGCAGGTTGCAACCGTTCCTGCCGGATCTCCTCCTGCCCCCAGCCAGAATCCACCATCGATCGCTCCCAAACCATTGGCTACTACGGCAACCCCGCTACCTCTGGCAGCCCCCGTCGCCCCCGCCCATCCAGCCGCGATCGTTGCCCCGCAAGACTCAGACAACTGGTTTAATCCGCTCTGGGGTGGGTTAGGCATCGGCACAGCTTCTATCGGTGTCATAATGTTGTCCCGTCGCCTCAGTCGAGTATTTTTGGCTCCTGAGGGGGACTCCCGAACTGGAAAGGCAGGCGTAGGAGCCAAACGGTTCCACTGTGCGGTTTGTCGGCAACAGATGGAACAGTTGACCGCCGGCGAACTATCGCTGTTTCTCAGTGAACCGCAGCAAACCGCCCAGGAATTGGGTAGTGTGGTATATCATGGCTGGCGGTGTAAACCCTGTCAGGCTTCTCTGTATGGCAGAGGTTTCCACCTGCGGGCATCGGTGATGGATGACGAGCAATTTAGCCTGTGTCCGACCTGTGAGGAACTGACGGCGGTTCATAGTTCCGAGTTGTTAAAACAACCGACCTGGAATCAGGAAGGGAAAAACCGGGTGAAGTATCAGTGTCGCTGCTGCTCGAAGCAATGGCAGACCGAGGAAGCGATCCCCTGTTTACCACTGCCTAAAAATGCGGTCACTATTCCGCCAAGCGGACGTTCCCGAGTCAATAATTTTCACTTATTCCAACAGGCTGAATCAGAACGCCCCACCCATTGTGCAAGCTGCCATCATCCCATGCAACAGGTTGGCTCTGAGCAAATTCACCATCTGTTGCGCGAGCCAGAGCGGGTTGCCGGATATTTGGGTAGTGTGGCATTCCTGGGCTGGCATTGCTCCCACTGTGCGGCGGGAACGACAGATATCCATATCCGAGCCTATGTGCAATCCAGTCGCTACCAGCACTGCCCGAATTGCCAAGAACTGACGATCGAAGAAACATCTAGAACCTCCCAGGCAGCCACCTCCTACAGTGAGGGACAGCGCCAAATTATCCGGAAATGTCACTGTTGCTCGTTTGTCCATGAGCGATGGGAAACGATTCCTAGACTAGCTACTCCTGTCAATTCCAGTTCAACGTCAACGAGCCACTGGCAGACTAACCATAGCTTAAATGTCTCTAGTAGCTCTAGTAGTTGGAATTCCCATCACTATTCCAGTGACAGTAGTGGTGAATCAACAAGTAGCTGGAGTTATAGCGATCAGTCCACCAGTAGTAGTGGCAGCGACTTTGGCGGCGGTAGCACCGATGGGGGTGGCGCAGGAAGTAGCTGGAGTTCTGATGATCACTCCAGTAGTAGCGGCGGGGGTTCCGGTGAGAGTTGGTAATTCTGACCATTAGGCAGGCAGAGTATAGCGTTGCATGATAGCGGCTTTGACGCGATCGCGGCTTTCCTCGGCTGAGAGATCGGTCTGTTGTTCAATCTCCGTCACCTCTACGGCTAATTCATCGTCTTTAATCGCTACTTGCAACCACCGAGAATAATCCTGTTGATGGAGATGGTGGAGCCAGGTATCCTGATCAATGCCATCGGCTAACTGCACAAACATCATCAGATTTTGAGCTTTCAAATTCAGCTTCTGCTCTGCCCCTCTAAAGTAGAAACATTTATCATCTCCGAGCAATCCCTCGGCGTAGTTGCGCTTGTGGCGTTGCCGTTCACCTTTCGGGGGCAACACCTTAAACCGAATCGGCTGACGGTCATCCTGGCAAAACCAGACGATCGCGTCACCGGGCGGCAAATCTTCAGCCGGAATGGGGTCAGGGGGACAATACCCGACACTTTGGCAAAAGGAGGAAATAGTTTGATCGGGAGCTTTGCCGATCGCCACGATCGTATTGACCAGAGATAGGGCGGGGGTAGCGACCTGATCGGGATGGACGGTAATCAACATCATGCCATTAAAGGTCTGCGGCAGCGTGAGGGAGGCAGGATGCCATGAGGCAGGGAGCATGTGGTGGGCTTCATCGACCACAATCCAGTGGGGACGACCTGTACTTGCCCGCAGTTCGAGTAGTAGGGGCAGGAGTCCGGCGAAAAAGGCGGGTCGTTCCTCCAGTTTCACGGCTAACAGGTTAAGAATCACATTCTGATCCGGTTTACCCAGCAGATCCATGACCTCACTGAGATTCGGAGGTTGATTACCATCCCCCATCACTACGGCTCCTTCAAAGCTTTCGTAATCGCCCTCGGGGTCAATAATACAAAACTGATAGCCCTGCTCCGCTAATCGCTCTAACACCCCGGTTGCCAGAGTTGACTTACCTCCCCCCGAGGTTCCGGCTAACAGCAAACTGGATCCATAGGGTTGAATCGATACTTCAGTGTCATCATCCTGGCGACCTAAGGCAATCCGGTGGCGTTGGTTCGCGATCGCCTCTAGATCCGATGTCAGCAGGCGATCGATTAGCTCCACCACGCCATCTCCCCGACTCCCCTGTGTCACCCAATCCACATTGTCTTTCACCACGGGTAGGGCATTGGCAACAGCCACCGAACATTCGCATAAATCCAGCATGGCATGGTCATTCTCCGCATCCCCGATCGCGACGGCATTATGGGGGGAGAGGTCTAACTGGGTTAACGCCGCCCTTAATCCCGAGGCTTTATTAATACCTGAGGGCAGCACCATGACGGCACCTTTATTAAAAATAATTTGTAGTTCTAATCCTAAATCCCGAATAGCTTGCAGTACGGTGGTTTCATGGGGTTCCCAGGTAGAAACAATCACCCTACCGACCCCAAGGGGTTGGACATTCTGTTCCTGTAATGTCTGAATGAAGGCGGCGGGAGGAGGATCGCCTAAGATTCGTTCTTCTTTAGTAGCCGGGATATACAATAACGCCCCATTTTCTACTACCACACAATCAAATAGGTCAAGCTGGGGAAAGACCGTATTTAAATCATCTAAATGTCGCCCTGATACCAAAAGCAGTTTGCGCCCTGATTCTCGCAGCCGCTTTAAAGCCGCCAGAGTCGTTGCATTCACCTGACCATTGGTTGCCAAAGTACCGTCATAATCGGCTGCAAGTGCCAGAAAACGCATATTGAATCTTACACAACGCTAATTTTGAACTATGGCGTTAATTTACCAGTCAAACCTGGCGCTGTCGTCTAACTTAGGGGCGAATCAACCTCTCTCGCCCCTGGCAGCGCATTATTTCGCGTGCCGTTTTTGATGCCAATCCCAGGCGTGTTTCAGAATCGTATCAATATCGCTAAACTGCGGTTTCCAGCCTAAAATTTTGCTGGCTTTGTCCCCACTACCCACCAACGCCGGAGGATCACCCGGACGTCGATCGTGTTCCAGCGCCACAATCTCTCGCCCTGTTACCCGGCGGGCTGCTTCAATCACCTGTTTGACAGAAAAACCATTGCCATTGCCTAAATTAAACCGATCGCTGTTGCCTCCCTGGAGTAAGTATTCCAATCCCATCACATGAGCCGCCGCCAGATCACTCACATGCACATAGTCTCGAATACAAGTGCCATCTGGGGTGGGGTAATCAGTGCCATAGATCGAAACAGAATCACGTTTGCCCAGGGCGGTGAGCAACACTAAGGGAATCAAATGGGTTTCGGGATTGTGATCCTCTCCTAACCGACCTTCGGGATCAGCCCCGGCGGCATTAAAGTAACGGAAACACACCGATTTGAAGTCATACGCCGGATCAAAATCCGCCAGAATCCGTTCTACCATCAACTTGGTTGCCCCATAGGGATTAATCGGATTTTGGGGATGATCCTCCGGAATTGGCACTTGATTCGGCACTCCGTAGGTGGCGCAGGTGGAGGAAAAAACAAACTTTTTGATCTTAGCAGCCACCATCGCTTCCAACAGCGTTAATGTACCCACCACATTATTCCGGTAGTATTTATCCGGTTGGCTGACCGACTCACCCACATAGGCATAGGCAGCAAAATGCATCACTGCCCCGATCGCTCGACTGGCAAATAAACTGTCCAATAGGGCGCGATCGTTGGTATCGCCCACAATCAGTTCCACTTTCAACGCCTGTTCGGCAATATCGCGATGCCCATACACCAGATTATCCAGCACTACCACCGGGTAGCCAGCTTGTTGTAATGCCAGCACCGCATGAGAGCCAATGTAGCCTGCTCCACCTGTGACTAACACCGTGGGTTTCTGTTCGCCTAACTGCCCATTCATTCTCTGTTCCCCCAAATGGAATCACAATATCGTTGCTTACACCCGATCAAACGTTTGTTTGACCTCGGTTTGCCGGAGAATACCCAGCAAGGTCGCATCCCCTACGCCCAGCACCAGTGCCCCGATCGACAGCCCACAACAAACCAGCGCGATCGCCAGGCCCACATTCAGCCATGCTAACCCCATTGCCCCCCACCATGCCCACCATCGCCGCTGCCATAGTCCAATACTGACCCCAACAAATAAAATGCAGGTGATCCATGCCGTCACGCCGATCGCTGCCATCATGAACTGATATTCACTGACAGACGACACCGCCAAACCGCCCCGTAAAACCTGATTCGTCAACGCCAGCAAACCTGACCAGTTTCCAGTCACCAGGGGATACAGGCTGAAGCCAGCGAAGATCACCCCCCGAAGCCCTATAAGTACCGTTAGAGCCGTTAAAACAGTAGTTTGGGTCATCTGGGTCTGTTGTCTACTCCCAATCACGCCAATTTTGATTCAAGATCGACATGCCTGGAAAGGCAATCGGATTACCATTCGCGGTTAACCGCCGCTGTAAATCCTCTAAATACAGATTAACCGATGGTAAATTATCAACCATTTGATAGGGCATAATTCCGGTTTTTAAGGCGTAGGCGGCTGTAGTCCCGATCGCGGCTCCCGCCGACCATTCAAATGAATGCACCCGATAGGCAGCATTCGTGATATGCGTAGTCGCGATATTTTTGCCTGTAACCAGCAAATTATCAAGTTTCTGCGGAATCATCGCTCGTAGGGGAATCTGGAACGGATAGGTTTGGTCTGCCGCCTGCCGTTCTAGCGGACGCTCATCATTCCCCGCCGCCTCTGGCGGACTGGATGCCATACAGGGATGGAAGTCAATGTTATAGTTACCGATCCCCACACTATCAGGATACAACCGGGCGCGAGTTCGCCATTGCATTTCCGCCGGAGCTAATTTGCCCTGAATCACATCGATCGCCCGTAAGCCTGCCATTGCCGCCGCTAAGCGCTGATAGGTTTCAGCAGATAGATTATTTGGATCTTGATAAAACGGCTCCTGGTAGTTTTTGCGCGATACCGCCGTTTCATAAATCGTAAAGCCCGTGGGATAACCATAGGCAGGACGACCAATCATCCGCCGCCCTTCCCGCATATAGGGAAACTTAGACAAACCGTGTGCCGTTCCCATCGGAGAATCATACCCACTGAGATACCGCAAATTCGGCAACGATCGCTTGATGGGTAACTTGGCATCCTTCTCCCCTGCCACCATCCAGTAGAAAAAGCCGAGTGCCTGTTCCTCACCGCCCTGGAGGCTACTAATGCGATAGCCCCCCTGCCAGCCTCCCGGCGCAAGTTGTCCCTGTTCCAGTAATTGCGATCGCGTGTAGAGTAAATTGTCCTCGGCGGTACCGGGCCCATAATCATTGCCCCAGTTCCAATTCTGCATCGAAATATCCCCGACATTCACCGTCCGACTGCCAGCAACCGGCTGGGTACTCCAAATCCGCCGATAGGTAAATACCAGTTCAGGGCTTTCCGCAAAGTTCATGTAATTGTAACTATAGGCATTAGCAAACCGGGGGTAGAACGGCGGCATGGTAGGGGTTTGGGGAGTTGCCATTGCCTCGATCGCAAAGGTGTAGGTAAAGGCTTGCGGACAGTAGGGATAGGCGGTCGTTTCGGAGGCTGAAGGTTCATCAAAACTGCGGGGATCAATTCCCAGGCGATAGGGCACATCCGCCAGTGCCAGAATTTCTCCGGTTTCAGTCGCTTCGATCACGTACCAGGGTGAAGCGGGAGAGGAGGATGAAACGGGGGGAGGCGTAAACTGAATAATTTTTTTGTGAAATAGCGTCGAGTTTTGTTCGCTATAGCTATCGGCGATCGTTTGCGATAGGGGATGGGTATTCAGGGGTGGGGCACCGGGGGCAGGAAAATGTTGGATTGCTCGTACCGACTGAATCTGTTGCCCGGAACCTACGGGAGTCGTTTCTAAACTTTTGACGACCGTATTGGGAAACAGGTGCAGTGTACCCTTGCCGGTTTTAGCCGCTTGCTTCAGCATATCCATTAAAATTTCATGACCTTCCTGGGGCAGGAAACAGACCGCACTCACCCAACAATTGCCCGGAGATCGCATCGGGTAGCGATCGCGAATCCGTTGCCGTAACTCCAGGTAGCCTTTAGAAAAGAACAATTGTTCCCGTTGGGTTCGGCGTTCATCCAGCGCCGATGTGCCCTGAGACGACACCTGTCCGCCCAGCCAATCCGTCAGTTCCGTCAGACAAACGACCCGTCCGGCATGGAGGGCTTCGTAGGCTGTAGCGACCCCCGCTAATCCCCCACCAATCACTAAAATTTCACAGGCAACCGTCTGATCCGGCGATCGGGGTGGTGCCGCTTGCCCTTTTACGGCGATGAATCCAGGCAGAACAACTCCTGCAACCAGCAAACTCAAGCAACGTTGGATCACCATACCTCACACCTGGAAAAATTAGCAGTACCGTTTCTGTTTTAACCTCAGGTAATTGGTTTAGTGGCAACTTTTAAGCTGCAATTTGAGTAAATTATTTTTTCTCCTGGCTATATAACCCGACTAATCGAGCGATAAAAATGGTGGGATACATAATCCCGACGATCGCTTCTAAATTCGCCAGAATTCGGGCAAATGGACTGATTGGAGCGATATCTCCATACCCAACCGTCGTTAGCGTAATAAAACTAAAATAGGTGATATCGGATGCCTGCATTGGTATGGAAAACGCCGCCGGATTAAGGCTACATACCATGCCATAGAGAATTGACCAGAAAAACCCAACTAATAAGTAAACACAGACCCCACCTTTGATCGTGTCAGAGGTGACGATCGAGGTGGCAAACACCTCCTCTAGAATCAGAAAAATTGACATCCCAATAAAAAATAAAAAAATTGCTTGACTACTAATCATCACAATTTTCTGGTTTGAAATAGATAAATTATCTAACTCACCTAAAATTTGCAAGCAAAATGCTAACCCAGCTAATCCCAAATAATAGTTAAATATAGTTCGACTGCGTTCCAAAGCCCGAATGACTAAGAGAATCGTCCATAAAGAAATCCCGAAAAAGATAATAAAGACGATTGAAACCCCAACGATCGTCGCCCCAATAAAAGGTTCGCTGAGAAAAATTAAAATCAGCATCGTTAGCAGCCGATTATATTTATTTTCAGCAAATTTACATAGCTCGATTAACCGCATCGTGTGATGTCCCATAAAATCAGGCATTCATCCGCTCAAAAATAGCTGAAGCAGAGGGTGAGAACCGGGTGAAATAATTAAAAATCCAGAATTTAATACAGGAATCAATAAATACAGGGACTGTAGCAATAAACATGCCAATCAAAGCTCGATTTTCTGGCAAGCCAAAATGTTCAAAGACTCCCGTAAGTATCACCTCCCAACCCTCAGCAGAGTGGAAGCCAACAAACATATCGGTTAAAAAGATAAAAATAAATACTTTGGTCGGATCAGTTAAACTGAGAAATGCCCAGTTAGAATAGCTACGAACTGCTGCTAACTGATTGCGGTTAAAATACACTAATCCAATAAAGCTTAATAACGCTGTTAGATCTGCCAATAAATTCTTTAACCCATCCAGAGCCGCCTCACGCGATTCTCGCCAAAGTTCAATCAGCTTGTCATATAATTTTGCTTCAGTTTCCGCCTCAGTTAGTTTAGGCATTACTCCCAAAATTTGTTTGATTTCTAGGGACTCTTTAAACAGGTTATATTCTTGAAAAAATCTCTCTTGAATTTCTTCCCGAATTTCAATCTTCTGAGGATGTTTGTCCGAAAAATTTCCGAGTAGAGGATCAAAAACTAGCGTTTTAGCGGTGATATGGACTAATAGTGGAATCAGCACCAGAATGGTAATCCATTGAATCGTTGTCCGTTGCTGTTGTCGGCGCAAGCGTAATTCTTGAATTACCTGTTGTTCATACTCGGGAGTTAGTTCCTGTCCAACCTGTGCCAAACCTCCGAATACCAAACGCGATCGCGATCGTTGGCGATTAGCAGCAACCACCACTGGATCACTGATGGTTGGGGGGCTGGAAGTTTGGAGGTTAGCCCGGTTCAGCGCATTGGGATCGACCTGGGGCAGATTGGACAACGGTTGCTTAGCATCCCCCGTGGGCAATGCCACCTCCCTATCCACAGGGTGACGGTACTTGGCAACAATCCCTTCAATCAACGCCAGTTTTTCCAGAATGGCAATCTCACTGGCAGAGGTTGGTAACGGGAGATGCCCGACTCTGGCAAATTCAGCCCGCCTTTCTGGGGAAGCCATCGCTCCTGGTTGGATCCCCCCCTCATCCTGCCGGATCGCCTGTTGATTGATGAATAACTGACTTAAGCGAAATTGGGCTAAATTCCAGCGAATTCTCGCTAGCTCGCGATCGCGCTGAGTACAGAAATAATCACTGGCAATCTTACCCTGCTTGGGATCGAGGACAATCATGCCACCACCAAACCGAGTCACCTCAATCTGCTGAATCAGCATTGCCGCTTGATAGGCAGCCTCTAAACGACGTAAAGCCATCTGGTAGAGCCATTGATTCACTCGATTAACGCCCCTCAATACAGCTAAACACCGTTCTATCCCGTCAGCTTGCAGCCGAATTGTCTCTTTTAAGAGATTTTAGGATTTCTCTGATAAACTCTCAAGGGTAAAGTGGGTAGTAACGCGAAGGTTCGAGGCGTTCATTCAGGCGATCGGGAAGCCAGCCGATATCCTGGGAATGAGCGATTCCATTAGCTCGGGTTCCCTTAACAGATAATGAATGAAGATTGACATTTCTTGAGTAGACACCCTAGACTCAACGGCGACGAGACAGAAGGTATCTTGACTATGGACGTTTCACAACCCAATCCGCATGAGCCTAGCCCGGAAGAATTACGGGATCTAGAGAAACTAAAAGCGATTATTGAACGCGCGATCGCGGACGGAAAAATTTCTAAAGCTGAACTGGATGCCATGAAAACCCAGGCCTGGTCAGACGGCAAAATCACCCCCGAAGAATTGGAACTTTACAGTTCGCTAGTGTTAGATAAAATCCGCACCGGCGAACTGCAATGGGAATTTTGATGGCATGATCCCAATCAAGCCAGGATCGCTATTGCTCCGAGATCAACATTTGGCTTAACAACTGGCTAAACTGTTGAGCCACTAGCGTTACATCAAACTCTTTGACTTTGGCACGTCCCGCCTGACCCATTTGCTTCGCTTCCTCCGGTGCCGCCAGTAGTCGAGCCAGTTTCCGGGCTAAATCCTCGGGATCACGGGGTGTCGCGAGTAAGCCATGTATACCATCTTCAATCAGTTCTGGTGTAGAGGACGATCGACTGGCGACGATCGGCTTCCCCGTTGCCATTGCTTCCGCAAACACAATCCCAAAGCCCTCTTGCAAACTAGGTAAACAAAAAATCTGACATCTGAGATATTCCCGCACTAATTCTTTATAGGACAAATGCCCTAAAAAGGTCACGGTGTTTTCCAGTTGCAATTCGGCGGTGAGACGGCGGAGATTCGCCCATTCCGGGCCCTTACTGGCAATCCGCACCTCTAAGTCGGGAATATGAGTCCGTAATAAGGCAGCAGCCCGAATTAACGTTGCCACATTTTTGCGCGGATATTGCACCCCAACACATAAGACCGTTGGACGAGTAGCCGTAAAGTCCTCCCCCGTTTGTCGTGCTGCTGCGATCGCCGCATCCCAGGCTGACAGATCGATCGGGGGTGGCACAATCTGAATTTGCGAGGCTGGGTAGCCATAAAGCTTCCCGAGTCGCTGACAGGAATATTGGCTGGTTGCAATCACTAAATCGGCACGATTCACACTCCGCTGCTCGGCTCTGGCTTGCAATTCCAGTGCTATTCGGACCCGTCCCTGCTCAAACTTAGCTTCATCGGCAATAATCCCATGAATATAGGCAATAAACGGCATGTCCAGCCGCTTTGCCAGGGTGTAGCCATCCATATCTAACCCGATCGCCAGGTCATAGCCTTGGAATTGGCCGGGCTGCAATTGCCAGTTCCATAAAAATCGGTGTGCAGTAGATCCCAGCTTGCCAACGGGGTGTGTTGGTGTGATCACATCTACTGTATGCCCCTGCCGCCGCAATTGGTGAATTAAATGGATATTGCCCACAAACGTCCCACTACCCTGATTGGTATTCTGAGGCGTAGCCGTAATAAATGCCAACTTCAAGGGAGAAGCAAACCTGCTCATGATGTTTTTAGCTACCTGGA
This sequence comes from Pantanalinema rosaneae CENA516, assembly GCF_050753385.1. Taxonomy (NCBI): domain Bacteria; kingdom Bacillati; phylum Cyanobacteriota; class Cyanophyceae; order Leptolyngbyales; family Leptolyngbyaceae; genus Pantanalinema; species Pantanalinema rosaneae. The sequence goes on along the minus strand of NZ_JBLZFZ010000013.1, from coordinate 86,995 downwards.
GAATTGGATACGATCGATTCGTATTATGCCCATTTCAGATAGCTTGCGGACAGCAGCTCCCTGGAACTGCCTTTAACTGCCATTCCTAAAGATTTTTTACAAAATTTTCTGATTGAAGAAACTTCAGGGTGTATTGATAACAATTATGCTCACCAACCCTGAAATGGGTTGAGTCCCCTATGCTGCCAATCTTGCCCCCAGAGCCAGCACCAGTGGTGGTTGTTTCAACCTCTTTAGCCAATCTTCCTACCGCAGCGCCCCCGATCGAGTCCCAAACGTTACCCGTTTCTCTACGCTCCCCTACCTGGTCTGACCCCCAGACCGTGAACACCCCCCTGGAAGTTCCTCTACATTCTGGTTCCTCTCTCGCCTCTCCCGATCTGACCAGTCCTACAGTTGAATCTGTGGCTCACTTAGAATTTTCAACCATTCAGTTACCTTCAGAGCAACCCTCTGATCTAGTAGAGGAACAGTCCGTCCAGCCACTTTCGCAGTTGCCAGAACCCATCCCCCCTGCGGATATCCCTGCCACCCCAACGATCGCCACAACTCCTGATCCCGCCGTTACCTCAGGGTTAATTCCCCAGTTTTCCACTGCAAGTTTGGATCACGCAAACACCGCCAATCCGGATTCCCCAGAGTCAGCCCCCGAATCTGACCATGGGGCAATGGATCAGGTGACTTCAGTATCACAACTAACCGATGTGCAACCAACCGATTGGGCATTTTCGGCACTGCAATCCTTAGTTGAGCGGTATGGCTGCATCGCTGGCTATCCCGATCGCCGCTTTCGTGGCAACCAGGCAATCACTCGGGATGAATTTGCGGCGGGTCTGAATGCCTGCTTAGATCGGGTGAGTGCCACGATCGCCTCAGCGACAGATCCGTTAGTGGGTAAAGCGGATCTCCTGACCTTACAACGGCTTCAGGAGGAATTTAGCGGCGAATTAGGGGTGCTTCGAGGTCGAGTGGATGCCTTGACCGCCCGAACTGCTACCCTGGAAAACCAACAATTCTCCAGAACTGCCACGTTAGGCGGACGAAGCATTTTTGCCTTATCCGGCGCTGCGGGGGGAGAACCGCCCGGACGAGGAGAGACGAATACAACGTTCAACTATCTCACCCAACTTCAGATTGCCTCATCCTTTACCGGACGGGATATTCTGCGGGTAGGGCTATCCAGTGCCAACGCTGCCAATGGGGGCTTTGCCAATCCCGACGCTTTAAACACCAGAATGGCATTACTGTCCTTTCAAGGGGATTTGAACAATCAAGTTTATCTCGATTCGTTGGAATATCGCTTTGCGGTTAGCGATCGGTTAGTGGTCATCGTACAACCGGAAGGGTTCGGACTTAGTAATGTTTTAAGCCCTAATTCCATCCTGGCAGATGCGGGACAGGGCACGATTTCTCGGTTTGCCGAGTTTAGCCCACTCCTGCGGATCGGAAATTTAGATGCTGGAGTTGGCTTCGACTGGTTAATTTCCGATCGCTGGCGGCTTCAGTTTGGCTATGGTACACGGGATGCCAACCAACCGAATCAGGGCGTGTTTGGCGATCACCATGCCTTTGGGACGCAGCTTCTCTATAAACCCAGTTCTGCCTTTATGGCTGGATTCCATTACATCAATGCCTATTCTAGTGATGCTCGGTTAGATACCTTTACCGGCAGTAATAATGCTGATATTTCCGGCGGGTTTAATGAGCAAGCAACCATTCACGCGATCGGGACTTCTATGCAATGGCGGCTTTCACCCAAGGTAATTCTGGGAGCCTGGGGAGGATTAGTCGTTGCAGATTCGCGGGAATCGGATGCTGCTACCCTCGCCTCTACCTATCTCGTTTCCTTAGGATTACGCGATCCCTTTGGTCGCCAGGGAGATCTCTGGGGATTCGTGCTTGGTCAGCCCCTCAAATTGCATATTGGCTATTTAATTGAGCGGTTTGATGAAGCGACTTCGCTGCATCTCGAAACCTTCTATCGGTGGCGAGTCAATGACAATATTTCGATTACCCCAGGCATCTTTGTGGTCACTCATCCCGGACATATTTCTGACAACAATACGATCGTCATTGGAACTCTCCGCACCACATTTAGTTTCTAAGGGAGGCAAGCAAACATGTTGACGCATTGGAATCAGCTATGGTTGCATCGCCGCCTTTACCGAGGTCTATGCCTAGGTTTGATGATGTTGGGATTGGTTGTAGCGATCGGGATGTCATCAACCCGGACGATCGCCCAACAAATTACCCAGGCAACCGTCACCGAAATTTTGCCTCAGAATACCTCATGGGTTTACATCCAAAATCGATCGGTGCGAAAAGGGGCAGTTGCCCGTCAGGGCGAGCAAGTTCGCACAGGTCAGGCAACGGCTGCCCTCAAATTTAATATTCCGGCGGGAATTCGGTTAGCCCCCAACTCGACCTTAATCGTCAATAGTCAATGTGTGCGGTTGGTCAACCAGGGTAGCGTGATGTTAGCAGGCAAAGGAACTCGGGGCTGTGTGGGCAGTATTACAGCCGCCAGTCGGGCAACGGTCTATATTTTAGAGTTAAACGACGCTGGCGTAGCGCAGGTGATTGTGCTGGAAGGAGTTGTTGATGTTGCTGGAGCAGAAGGGACAACCGCTCAGTCTGTCCAAGTTCAGCAGCGTCAAAAAATCACGGCAACCGTGGAGGGTCAACTGGGGAAGGTTGAGCCACTCAGCCCAGCCGAGTTTAATGCCATTTTGAAAGGGCCCTTGTTTCGCGGCTTTCGGGAACCTTTACCCGGTCTGACTGCATTAACCACCACGGCAGATGACTCTGGATTTAGCCAAACATTTTTACAGGATGCGTTGACGGGGCGAGATTTTGTGTTTGAGGAGCGCCTGCCCTCCACCGGAGCCTTGATTCCGAATGGTCTGGCGGAAGATGGAATTTTTACCCGGACTGGAACCAATCAAGCGATATTTACCCCGACGGGCGCTGGAACCGTCAGAGTTTTTCAACTTGATATTGATCAAGGTGAAATTCTCAGTGTGAATGGAGCCGCCGTGTCGAACAGTACCTTTGGCTTAAGTGGCAATGCGGCAACGGGGACAATTCAGTTATCTAACGGTCAGTTTCTGCGATTGGAAGTCTTTGGTGTCAACGGTAAAGAACCCCGCATCGCCCCGAATCAACCCAGTTCGTTTAGTGGCAGAATTACCCCCGGAATTGCCCCCGATCGCTAGCCGGTTGGAGGTTGTCCCAGGTAGGCTCGTAGATCCTCCATGGTCTGATGATATAACGTTTGATCTTCGCCTTTCCAACCTACCAGACTATAGAGTGGCACAGAAGTATCTCGCCCTCGCAGTTTATGTTCACCGACACAAATGACATCAACGTTGTCTGCGACTAAGGTGTAAAGCGATTCAGTAATTAAAATATCTGTCCAAAATTGTTTCGTCATCCCTTCCACCCGGCTAGCGACATTCACCGTGTCACCAATGACTCCATATTCCCGTCGTCGCAAAGCGCCAATATCTCCAGCAATGACTTCTCCATAGCTGATCCCAATTCCGCTAAAAAATGGCACTCGCCCTTCAGCCATAAACCGCGATCGCAAATCGGCTAACGCTGCCCGCATCCCTAACGCGGCTCGAATGGCGTTTAAAGCATCATCTACTTCACCCTGAGACAGGGGAAACCCAAATTCTGCCATAATAGCATCCCCAATAAATTTATCGACTGTGCCACCGGAATCGATAATCACCTGTACCATCGCACTGAAATAAATATTCAATTGTTCAATCAACTGTTCTGGCGGTAATTGATAGGAGAGTGTAGTAAATCCCCGAATATCAGAAAATAACACAGCCGCTTTCAATTTGCGTCCAACTTGCAATGTACCAGGATATTTAAGAATTTCCTGTACCACAGGAGCCGCAATATAGCGTTCCATTGTACTCCGTAGCCGAATCCGTTCAATCCGCTCGGCTAAAGCTCTGGCAGCAAAGTAAGAAAAGGTACTCAGCGCGATCGCAATCAATGGAACCGCCGTAGGCAAAATAATATAGCTATAAGTAAACAGTAAGTAAGCGAGTAGACCCGATACCAGTAAAATGCCAATACCCCAGGCAAGTTCACGGAATAAGCGGGTAGCAAAAATCCCAATGACCCAGCCGGTGCTAACGACGACAACAAAGACAAATAAACCTCTGACCCAGGAATTGGCTAAAGGCTCGATTAACGATCGTCCTTCCAGTAACGTCGCGATTTCGTTCGCATGAATTTCCACTCCTGGCATCATGCCAAACACGGTGGGAAATACATCAGAGGAAATTGTGCTATCGGTTGTGCCAATGAGGACAATTTTGTCTTTAAAGGTTTGTTCCTGTTGATAGATCTGCCACCAATCCGGGGCTAATACTTGCCAAAAGGGAATCTGTTTGATCGTTCCCGCTTTGCCATAGAAGAAAATTTTGTCACCGTGAGGGGAGGGATAAGTGATTTGGCTTGCACCTAATGTCGCTTCAGCAAATGTCGGTAATTCCGGTAAATTTAGCGGTTGCAACACAGCTTCGCGAAACGCCGGACTCAGTCGAGAGATTTGCCCATCAGCCTCAGACAAATAATTCACTAATCCCAAAGCTACGGTTGGAGTCCGCACACTCGGGATTGGCTCCACCAATTGCATCATTGCACCGGGGAGTAACTGGCTTGATGCTTCGTAGGTGGCAGCTAAAACAAGGTTGTCCGGGAAACGAGCGATCGCCTGTTGTAACTGTTGATCATCGGCAACTCCGTACTGACTCGGCTCAGCGATGATTAAGTCTAAAGCGACTGTTTTAGCTCCGGCTGCCATTAATCGCTCAATCACTCTGGCATAGGCGGCACGTTGCCAGGGCCAGGTTTGCAGCAGTTGCGTGATCTCACGTTTGTCGGGATCGGTTTGATAATTGTTTGCCGCTAATAGCGACTGACCATCGATCGCGACAATCACAATTTGCTCCGGTGGACGGACGGTTCCCCGCAATCGGAAAAACCAGTTCTGAGCTTGTTGCTCTGATTCCCGTACCAAAGGGAGATCGAACCCCGTGGCGATCGCAGCGGATAGTCCCCAGAGCGTCACCAACAAATAGGTAGGGCGAATCTGGCGTAGTCGTGGTAAAACCAGGGTGCGAAACAACTGCTGAGGATTAAATGAGTGCTTCATGACATTCAGAATTGCCCTGTTGGTTCAGATCAACTAACGGAAATCTGGCAGTCTACCGTCTCTAATCTCAGAACCGCATCAGCCACCTCCTATTCATTGTCACCCACTGACTATCTATAATCTTGGCAAATTACTCCCCCCAAAACCTATACGCGGCAAACAATCAATCACCCGCCAATTTAGGCAGCAAGCAATCAAACTTTTCCCGGACGATTCCCCCCTGTCCCCTTAAATTAGCTGATAGAATGGGAAGCCTACCATATAGAACACTAATCAAAATTACGGACGGTCATGAGTAAGGGGACATTGTTTGACAAAGTTTGGGATGCACACACCGTCGGCATGTTGCCATCTGGACAAACCCAACTATTGATTGGGCTGCACCTGATTCACGAAGTCACCAGTCCTCAGGCTTTTGCCATGCTCAGCGATCGCGGCTTAAAGGTACTGTTTCCAGAACGCACCGTTGCCACCGTTGATCACATCATTCCCACCGATAATCTGGCACGTCCGTTTGCCGACGACCTGGCAGAAGAAATGATGCAGGCATTGGAACGCAACGTCAAGGAACATGGGATTCGCTTCTACAACGTTGGGTCTGGCAAACAAGGGATTGTGCATGTGATTGCGCCCGAACAAGGCTTAACCCAACCCGGCATGACGATCGCCTGTGGCGACAGCCATACGTCTACCCACGGTGCTTTTGGCGCGATCGCCTTTGGCATTGGCACCAGTCAAGTGCGGGATGTGTTAGCGTCGCAAACTCTCGCATTATCCAAACTGAAAGTGCGGCGGGTAGAAGTGAATGGCAACTTGCAGCCAGGAGTCTATGCCAAAGATGTGATTCTGCATATCATCCGTAAATTAGGGGTGAAAGGAGGCGTGGGGTATGCTTACGAGTTCGCTGGCACCACCTTTGAGCAAATGAGCATGGAAGAACGCATGACCGTTTGCAATATGGCGATCGAGGGTGGGGCGCGATGTGGGTACGTGAACCCCGATCAAGTCACCTTCGATTACCTGAAGGGACGGGAGTTTGCCCCGCAGGGCGGCGATTGGGACAAAGCGGTGGCTTGGTGGCAAAGTATCGCCAGCGCTCCCGATGCGGAATATGATGATATCGTCAGCTTTGATGCCGTCGAGATTGCCCCTACCGTTACCTGGGGGATTACGCCGGGACAGGGCATTGCCGTAGATGAAACGGTTCCCACCCCCGATCAAATGCCAGCCGAGGAACGGGCGATCGCGGAGGAAGCCTACCGCTACATGGATCTGCAACCCGGCAAACCCTTGCAAGGTACGAAGGTTGATGTTTGTTTCGTCGGCAGTTGCACGAATGGCAGACTCAGTGACCTGCGGGAGGCCGCTAAATTAGCTCAGGGGCGGCAGGTAGCGGCTGGCGTGAAAGCCTTTATTGTGCCAGGTTCCGAGCAGGTGAAACAACAGGCAGAAGCGGAAGGCTTAGACAAGATCTTTCAGCAAGCCGGATTTGAATGGCGGGAACCGGGTTGCTCCATGTGCCTGGCGATGAACCCCGACAAGTTAGAAGGGCGGCAACTCAGTGCATCGTCCTCTAACCGCAACTTTAAAGGGCGGCAGGGGTCGGCATCGGGTCGCACCCTGTTAATGAGTCCAGCTATGGTAGTCGCCGCCGCCATCACAGGACAGGTCACGGATGTGCGGCAGTGGCTGTCATCCTGAGTCTGACTTAACTCATGGCAGGTTCCCGGTTATAGGTAGCCGCCAGGTCACGATCGGCGAGTTTCTGGCAAATCTCGTTGTACTGCGTGGTGGAAATATCGGCGGTACTGGTCAACCCATAGGTTTCCAGTAAGGCTTTCACGCCATTGTTCGAGTAACCCCCATCATTCTTCGCGATCGCCCATAACCGTTTCTGCTGGTTTTCGCTAATCTTGGCGACGGCAGGCGATCGGCGTTCCTGGGCTGCCATTTCCCGCTTCTGTTCTGTGGACGGCAGATTACCGGGAACCCAGCCATTCTCTCGGGCAGCTTTGAAGGCTCTGGCATCCCCCCGACTATGCAAATACCGGATCGTGAATTCGCGTTTGTCGGCAGACTGCTCATCCAAATAGGCGGCAACCCCAAAGGATTCGGCGGCGGATTTAAACGCATCAGCCACCGCCCGTTCGATCGGCGTTCCCCGACTCATATCCTTACCGGAGCGAGACAATAGTTCAATTTCGGCATTGCCCCAGCGCTGCCGTGACACGCCATTGATCGTAATCGTGCAACCGATCGTGCAATACTTGTCCAGATACACAGGAGCCGTATACTCCTCCTGCCATTGTGGGCAGACCTCATCCAAGCGATCGCGGATTTTTTGCCAGCGTACATAGAACCACTTACCGCCCCCCGGCAGGTCGCGTTCTTCATGGTCTTCCGGGGCAAATGGTTCCTTTAGTTTGCGGATCAGGTCGCGAAATTCGTCATTCATAGTCGATCGTTTGATGAAAGGACAACCCCCCTGTCTCTATCTTGACAAGCCAGGATTTAACCTTCCATAAAGTTTTATCGAACGATCGTGATGTTCTCGCCTCGGGCTAGAAGACCGATTCAACCAGAGGACTACTGCACAACGTCAATTTGCGATGTCAGTCGGTCGCGCTCTGGGTTGGGAGTTAAGCGGGTCGGCAACGATCGTGCGGCTCCCCATTGATTCACAAGCTGTTGTAACAGCGCCTCTTGACTGGCTCGAAACCCCTCCAGATTAGTGCCACCATTCATAATCACAAACCAGACGACTCCCTGGTTTTCAGTCGGTAATGCCCCCGCCAACGCACTCACGGCATCCAGACTACCCGATTTCAACACCGCCCGATTGGGCAACGGTCGTTGATCCAAAATCCCCTCATCCTGACCCACCTGAGTAAAAATATCCGCGATCGTCATTTGATAGGGTTGCAAATAGCGATCGATCGCCCGAAACATCGCTGCCACTGTGCGGGGAGAGAGGCGATTATCCACACTTAACCCCGACCCATTCACCAATTGCACTTCATTCGCGGCTACTCCAGTCACGGCTACCACCTTTTGTGCCACCGCCTGCGCCCCGCCCACTGAGTCAGCAATCATTTCTGCCATAGCATTATTGCTGTAACGGTTCATTTTTTTCAGCAATTCCGCCAAGGGTAGCGAAGAGTGACGTAATCGGGGTTTGGCAGTCGCTGGTAGGGTGGCTAATCGTTGCACCGTCCCCGCGATCGCCACCTGCGGTTTAGGGGTTCCGGCAGGTAAGGTTTGATACTGGGTTGCCACTTCTCCCGTCCAGGTGGCGGCATTAATCGCTTGCTTAAATAGCGCTCCCGATTGGAGTGGGTCAAATTCAAAGTTCATGTAGAATTTACCTACCACAATCAGATTGCCTGTCACCCGACGGATGTTCAGACGATTCAGAGCATTTCCTACCGCGATCGCCTCTTCCCAGACAAAAAATGGATCTTCCCCCCCTTGAATCACCAAATCCCCGTTGAGTACCCCATTCTGAATCGTTCCTGTGGTACTAATCTCCGTCACAAACCGATGGTCAGGAGTCAGGGTCTGTAGCGCTGCTAACGAAGTCGCCACTTTCGTCAATGAGGCGGCGGATAACGGGGTAGAGCCTTGATGATTTGCTAACAGCGCCTGATCCGTCTGGATCCAGACCCCCTGACCATTTGCCGCAAATCCCTGAGTAGCTAATTGACTCACATAGGCTTGCAGTTGGGCATTGGTGGTGGAATTGGGTTGTCCGGCTGCCAGCAGCGCCACACTGGGGCTAGGCACAGGAGTTACTACGGGCGATACAGAGGGTGACGGAGAAGATGCAGAATTTGGCAGTTCTGGTGAGGTGCAACCAGCCGTCGTCAACAGCAGGGTCAACAAGGCAAGCAGGGAAGGATAACGGTTCAACACAGTTCTAGATTGAATGCAACCCACAGTCTAGTGTGCCTTGAGGCAGAGTGGCAAGTTGCCGGATCTGCAAAATTACTCTCTCCCAGTCCAAAGAATTAAATTAACGCGATCGTCCAACCCGCATTCAGCGATCGCCACCCTAGACGCTGTCCTGCAAAATCTGTTCCACTTGGGTAGATAAGGAAATTGGATCAAAGGGTTTACTAATAACACCTGCCACACCCATTGCAGCAAATTGCGCCTTATCTGCTGGTAATACTTTTGCCGTCAATAAAATTACTGGAATAGCTTGAGTCACCGGATTAGTTTGGAGTTGAGAAAAAAATGTCACCCCATCCATATCCGGCATCGATACATCCAACAAAATCGCATCAAAGGATTCGGAGGTTGCCTTCAAAATTCCTTCCTGACCAGATGCAGCCGTGTCTACTGTCCAATCCCCTAAATCTTCTAAACAGGCGCGAACGATTTCGCGAATTCGATCTTCGTCATCAACTACCAAAATCCGCTGAGTCATGTTTGAGGTCCGAAATGTGATGCTTCAAAGCCCAGAATTTGACAGGCAGTACCCCCTTCAAGAGTATAGAGAGCTTCTAATGCCTTAAATGAGCCGGATCACAATCCAACAGGAATTTAAATTCCTTCGATTAGCAAATTTTGAATCAAAAAATGCTCCTGTCCGAAAGAACAGAAGCATGAAGTTAAGAGGGCGTTTGAAAAGTCACAATCGTTACCTGAACTGCCCCCCTAACCCCCCAATTCTGGGGGGAACCGGATTCAAAGTCCCCCAGAATTGGGGGATTTAGGGGGCTAGTGCAATCGTTTTGATACTTTTAAAACATTCTCTAAGAACGCGACGATCGCGGCTTCAGGTTGCACTCACAGGTTGGCGATCGAAATACCGTAACATTAACCAAACCACAGAGATTAATCCAGCTACTCCTAAGGTAATTCCGGTATAGGGGACTAATAAAGCAATCACGGGCAAGACCGCTCCCCCTAAGGTTGCCACGATCGCATTCCAGCGTGTCTGCCGTTGAGAGCCTAATCCCCAGGCAAAGGCGAATAAGACCCACAAAATAATGCCCCAGGCAAGTCTGGCATCAATCAAGCGGCTGGCATAGGTTAAACAGAGTAAACAGGCGAAGAAAACGGCGGCAGCGATCGCCACATCCTGAAGCCGTAAACCGGGAACGGCTAAATATAGCAACAATAACCACCAAAGCAAAACCCCCGGCGCTAACAGCAATAGGCGGGGTAATATTCCTGTATTCCGAAATCGTTGGGTCGCCGTAAACACCCCAAAGGGATTCTGCACCGAAACATTATCGGCAAACACCCAGGTAAAGCGAGTTCCCCGCCCTTCGGGTTTCATTTCTGTAGGAATAATGCCACTGGCAAAATCCGCATTCGGGAAGTCCGCCAAGACCGTTAACCGAAATTTCGACAGCAGCCGACCATTGGCAGTATAGACCCAACGCGGCGCTCCCTGAGTTTTGTATGTCACCTGAAATTGGCTCGATTCCCCTGGAGCCAACCGCACCGGAAACTGATATTCTCCCTGGTTCCTCGGTTCCAGGCGTTGCTGATTTTGCTGCACTCGGTAGTCCTGAAGCAAGGTATAGCCATAAGGTGGTGGTGCTTCAAAGATAAAATCCTGGCTAACATCCAGCGAGTTCGTCACCTGATAATTCGCACTGAACTCCGATTGATAAATCAGCCGATCGGTCGCTGGATCGGTTGCCTGGATTAATTTCACTTCCGCTTCCGAAGCACTGGGCGACAGAAACCGATCGACCTGCCGCCGTCGTTCTACCTCAGTGGGTTTGCCGTCAATATAAGTAATAGTAGTGTAAGGCTCATCGACTTTGTAGCGTACCTGCGGCGTGGGTTGCTCGACCCGTTCTCCCGCCACACTGCCAGCCACCTGGGTAATCTTTGCCTGTTCCCAGTGATGGTAGCGGTTCGCCAGGGTCGAACAAAGGAAGAAGCCCGTGGTTAAGATCACAACGATCAATAGGGCATGACGCACCCCTCGCAGTAATTGGTCATACTGAAGCAGTTGGGTATCTAACCAGAGGGGACGATCGCGGCGCAGGGTGAAGGCGATCGCCGCCAACACAATACCAAACCCAAGCAAGAGTAGCACCAGCCATTGGCTCAGTTGCATTACCTGTTGACCAAACTGAAGCAATTCTTGAGGATGGGTTAAATCGGGGCTAAGAGGTGAATTTTGGGCAAGCAAGATCATAGAAAGTTAATCTACGAAAGGATCTAATTGGATCAGACTTCACAAAGACGACTTATAGTTCCGTAGGAGTTGGCAAAAGGGATTAAGATCTTTCCCGGTTTGCTTCCGACAGTGGGGCTTTAAAATAGTCTCTGATGGTCGCAATCAAGGGTCGTGGAGTAGATCACACTACTATGAATCAGCAGGCAACTCAGGAACAGATCAGTCGTCTCGGCAGCGATTGGTTATGGCGGTTTTGGTATTTAGTCCCGATCTATCCCTATCGCCAACGACGAACCCTGCGCACAGAAGTGGTGAAAGATACCGTATGGACCTTTGATCAGGTGCAGGGCATTTTTTATGTGGTTGTGCCTGTACGAATGACCGTGATCAAGCTGGAAGAAGGGGGGCTACTGGTTTATGCCCCGATCGCGCCCACTTCGGAATGTTTACGCTTGATGCAAGAGTTAGTCGCGGAACATGGACCTGTAAAGTACATCATTCTGCCCACGGTATCCGGGCTGGAACATAAAGTCTTTGTGGGTCCCTTTGCCCGCCAGTTTCCCACCGCCCAAATCTTTGTCGCCCCACATCAATGGAGTTTTCCGTTGAATTTACCTCTGAGTTGGTTAGGGCTACCCATCGATCGCACCCAGGTCTTACCAGATGATAGTAGTCGCGCTCCCTTTGGTCGGCAGTTTGACTATGCCATGTTGGGACCCATTAGTTTAGGATTAGGTCCATTTGAAGAGGTAGCATTCTTCGATCGTCGTTCCGGAACGTTGCTAGTAACCGATGCCGTCGTGTCGGTACCGAAAGATCCCCCGGCGATCGTCCAACTCGATCCCTATCCCTTGCTATTCCATGCCAAAGATGATGTGGTGGATATAGTAGAAGATGATGAAATCACTCGTCGCAAGGGCTGGCAACGGATTGCCTTATTTGCCTTCTACTTCCGTCCCCAGGCGCTAAAGGTGTTGGGTTGGGGAGAGGTGTTACGCAATGCCCGTCAGGCACTCGATCGCTCCCGCAAAGCCTACTTTGGTTTGTTTCCGTTTCAATGGCAGGATGATTGGAAACAATCGTTTGAAGCGTTGCGGGGCGGGGGGCGGTTAGTCGTGGCGCCGATTCTGCAAGCGTTAATTCTGAATCGAGCACCGAAAGAAACCTTGCTCTGGGCAAATCAGGTCGCCGGTTGGAATTTTCAACGGATTATTCCCTGTCATTTTGATGCCCCGATCGCCGCTGATGCCCGTCAATTTCGGCAGGCATTCCACTTTTTGGAAAAACTATCCGCCCAAGAACTCGCGGCTGGCATGGCAAATCATCCCCTGCCTGAACGTGACTTTGCGCTCCTGCGGCAACTGGATGCAAGTTTAACCAAGCTGGCGATCGTACCTCCAGCGAAGGAACCGCTTTAGTCGGCTATCCACCCCCTACCAGCACCGGCGGTCTACCATTCACTAACAGCGATCCGGTCACATTGACAACACCATTCAAGGTAATTGTGGGGGCGGTAATGGTCACGGCGGTTGTGGCATTAATCCGGATTGTCATGCTGGAATTGAGATTTAACATACCGGGAGTCGGCACATCGATCGCGGCGGGAGCCGGTTCAGCACTAATCGTAATCCCCGGCCCATACAGGTAAACCTGTTCCGGTAAGACTTTGGTAGCGGCTAGAGGTCCCGCCGTTAGAGTCACGCCACCCAACGAAAACTGGTTAATAAACCCGCCAGAGATTTCCACAGCACTGATGGGATTGACAATCTTGCCCGATAGCAACGTCATAAAGGTATTCAGAGATGCCGGAGTTCTGGAGGCAGCCGGTCCTAAGGACAACACCTGACGGGCAGCGGGTAGTCCGGTTGCTGGAATGGGCGCTGCTCCCGCATTGATCACCACATTCCCCTGAGTGCTGACATTTACCTGCGGCAAAGCAGGCATGGAAACCGGCAGATCAATTAAACTCACACTTTGCCCGATCGCGCTTTGTAAGGCAATGCCCGGATTCGCTGTGGCATCCGTTAGACTCAGCTTGTGATTTGTAGCCGTCTTCAGGCGCACGCAGGTAATCTCGGCTTTATCCGAGTCACACAAATCCAGCGTATGTCCTCCTCGGGTCTTGAGATGCACCCCCTTTAAGGAATGAAACTCACTATTGCCAAATAGTTCCGTCCCTGGCAGTGGGGCGATCGTCGCGGCGGTGCCATTCGAGCCAGGGGTGGTCGGATCTTCCTCTGCCCATTGCAACTGATGCCCTACGCGGGTCTTAAAGGTGCGGAGACGTACCGTTCCTTTTGTGGTGCCATCGGCTACGATCGAACTACTGACCGGTTCCGGTGTAGGATCGCGGCCATTCCACACCCCACCCAGAATATAGGGACGATGAATATCCCCATGTTCAAAAGCAACCAAGACTTCATCCCCAATTTCCGGCAGGCAGTCAAACCCACGATCGGCTCCGGCTCCAAGCTGTACCATCCTTGCCCAGTAGCTATTATGTTGTTCCGAGAGGGTAGGAAACTTGACTCGTACCCGTCCCCAGCCTTTGGGATCTTTGTTTTCGGTGACAATGCCAACTAAATGAGTTTGACCTGGATGGAGGTGATTCTGGGGAAACAGCGTCGTCAGTAAATCACCACCGCGTAAGCCCCGCACACAAAACTCGGTGGTGTAAATGCCGTTATCGTACAAGTGGCGAGTTTCGGTGACATAATACTTGCCCGTATACTTGCCCATGTCTGCTAGCTCAATCATCCGACCGGGACGAATTTTCGGTTCACCAGGGGCGCGGGCATCGGCATAGACAAACTCACCGCCCAGTTCGTTGATCAACGCTTGCGCGATCGTATCGGCTTCCTGCGGCGTAAACACTGGCTGATCGACCACCACCATCGTAGGATTATTCGGTTTCCCACTAAATGCCTGACTGGTGGCACTACCTTTGCCATATTGAATATCAGTCAACACCTGTTCTGCTTGTTTAACCGACACGATCGCCCGCTTCTGGCTATAGTCCCACCCGCGCACTTCTACCGCACTGACTTGCTCAGCACTGGTGAGCCGCACCCGAAAACTATTAATATCCTCTAACCATTTCAGTTTTAACGCCTGTTGGCTGGTGGGTCGGCGGAAATGCAATTTGCCATCTTCCACAAATAACTCATAACCCAGACGGGCAGCACGTTCCCGCAGAAATTCCATATTCGTTTGGTTTTTCTGAAACACGTAGCCACTTACGCCATCAATATCGTTATAGCCATGCGGCCCCGGTGTGGCATCAATCACTCCAGCCGTAATGCCTACTTCACCGGCAATTTTGCGGACAATATCGCTATCGGTCATGTTCTGGAACGATCGATTGAAGCGTCCTCGATGTAAGCGATGGGAAACATCATACCCCCGCACGACCATTGGGGACTGGGAGCGTTCATCAAAGTGAGCCTCGATCGCGGTGATCTCCCCATCCAGGACATAATTCCAGCTTTCCTGGCTGTCTTCATCGGTGGTACTGTTGCCAAACGCAATCCGCACAGGTTTGCCAAACTGGAACAGCCGCTCATGCTCCCAGGGGCGATCCTCCTGTTGCCGAATCGGAAAGTAAGGATTGCTAATTACCAACGTAAACATCGCGGGTAGATGCAGGCTTTCTTCCACGGAAATTTGCAGAATATCATCCCGCAAATCATCTGGAATCGGAGTGCCGCCCAGTTCAAGTTGATAAGCTGAAACGTAACGTGGCATAGAAACTCACTACTTCTGAACAGCACCAAACCCTGTTTCTGTAACTCCTTTCAGGCTGAGGTTGGCAGTTGCCCGGACTGGAGTGCCATCGGCTAGAAACATGGTCAATTTAAAGTCAAGTTTTTCGACAAAACACCGTAAATAATTATGCTTCCAGACGAAATAATAGATAGGCGGTCGTCGGGCTCGGATTCTGGTATCAAAAATACTGAATTTTACGGTTTCAAGTAACTTTTTGATATAGGTTTCATAGACATCGGCACCAGTTTCATAGGTATCAAATGTGATGTTACTAATGCTAATCGTTAATGCCGTAGGACCGGCAAAAGCAATTTTTTTAATTCCTGTATCACTGGCGCGTCCTTGCTTATTTGTATCAATCTCCATACTTCGGCTAAAACTTAAACTTTCAGGATTAAACTGAAAGACAATTTCACTGCCGTAATTATTCGATCGCGCTGCCTGATTGGCTTGCATCGCCGCGATTTGGAGTGCCGGGTTGAAAAAAGCATCTATGCTATTTGCGGTTGCTGGTCTCATTGACCCCGCCCCTTCGGCTGGACGCAGCACCGCTTTAACGAGTTGTCCCGATTTAATCCCTGAACTGACTCTTCCCGCTTGATTAGGTCTGGCGGCTGGTCGGGGTGGTGCTGGTGGGGGAAAGGGAGGAAATGGAAATAACATAATTGTCTCCTTTAACTCAATCCACTACTGAAAACTTGATATTTACCAGGGTAATCGACCGGAGTATGGTGATCCATTGCGCCGCTCTCGCTCAATCTCTAACCGCTGTCGCAGCAGGCTATAAATTTCACGGGCAAGTGTTTCCAAATTTCCTTCATCCTGCTCCATTTTGTCTTCCTTGGGTAGCGCATTTTCAACCACATTTTCGACGGTTGTAATCAACTGATTATTCACATATTCCATCTGTCCCGGTACATTGGCTTTAGCAGCCGCAAATCCCTGGGGCTGTTCTTGCGGAATCGAGTTATCAGATACCGTTGGGCTATCTTTCTTTTGAATCGGCATATCTGTGGAGCTACTACCACTGTAGTCAATATTGAAGTCGATCGGTTCTACTTCCGGGGCATCAAAACTAAACTGGATCGGTTCATAATGCCCTGAGTTGACCGGAGCAGTGGCTCGTTGCACTACAGGCGATCGCGCCGCTTGGGGAGAAAAGGTATCGATCGGAGAGGTGTACGCTACGGCTGGAGCCCGAAACCGGGGAGATTCTGAGGATTCAGTATCACTAGTAGTATCTCCAGACTCATCACTATTGACATCACTTATAAAACTACTATCATCCTCAAAATCAACTTCACTATCAATCTCTGTACCAGTATCAGATACGCCTAATAGTTCTTCAATACTTGACCAGGATTCAGGCACATCTTCCCTGGCGAATTGGGTAGCGACAGTATCACCAACCGGATCATGCCAGACAGGATCAGTGGTTGCAGCCTTCGCTTGTACGATCGGGGAATTTGCTCCCATTTCTGGATAGAAGCTGGCTTCTGCTTCCGAGCTATCACTACCCCCCAAGTCAGCCACCGAAGTTAACGATCGACTAGCTCCTAACGGATTTTGATGAGATAGGTTGGTGACTGTTCGGGGGAGTTGGGGTAGGTTTCCGGCGGCTAACAGTTGAGCCACCGTTGGTTCAGGGGTAGAGGTCTGCGTGGAAGCTGCAACTGTATCAGTCGTGGTCGTTGCCTCGGTTCCCTCTGGTTCTGAAGTGAAAGACGTAGGGACAAATGACTCAGTGCCAGTCGATCGTTGTATCGGCTGAGGCAGTTCGGCTGGAATTGATTCGCTGCTAATTACCGTTGACTCCGGTTCCGATACTTCTACGCTCTCTCCTTCACCTGAACTCAAAGAAGTGGTAGGAGTTAAGTCAGTCTCAGTCAATTGCTGGATGGGTTGAGCAACCTCCGGAGCAGTTTCTGCTGAAATCGATTCACTACTCAATTCTTCTGAACTCAAAGAAGTGATAGGAGTTGAGTCAGTTTCAGCTAATTGTTGGATGGGTTGAGCAACCTCCGGAGCAGTTTCCGTGGGAATCGAGTCATAACTAGGTTCGGTTAACTCGGGTTGCGATGTCGGCTCCAATCCAGTATCAAGCGATTCTGCTACCTCTAACGCTGACGATCGTGATTCTAAGAAGTCACTAGCTGCTTCACTGACAACACTATCAGAGTCATCAGTTGATGCGGGTAGTTCCAAGCCTAGCGATCGTTGAACAGGTGGAACTTCAGTCGCCGTTTCCCCAGCAGAAATATCAAATTGTTGACTAGAGGCAGTATCGGCTAACGATCTCGCTGCTGATGTAGGTTCTTCAGGCGTGGGAGAAGATGGAAGAATAGCTTCGGAACCTATTGCCAGGGATTCGGGTAGGTTTGGTTCGGTAAATCGCTGGATCGTGGGAGAACTAGAAAGACTTCCTGAGCCAGCTTCAGATGATGCATCAGTAATAAAATTAGCCTCTGTAGTAGAGCTAACTGTATCCGAAGTCTGAACTGATGCCGTTCCCTCTAGTTCAGGCAGGGGCTGAGTTACAGCCGTTAGTTGATCGAGATTATCTACTAGATCAAATCTGGATGACTGATCTTCTAAATGAGCATCTGGGTTAGAACTTAGCTCCAATGATGCGATCGGAGCATTAGCAGCACTAAACGGTTGAACGACCGCAGCATCCGTAGGAGATGTTGAATCATCAATGGCTGAATCGGTTTGCTCAAAGCCTGACTCTATAGATAGTGACTCTAAACTTGGTGACGTTGCATTAAAGGTCTGAATAGTAGAATCAGAGATCGCAGAATTATCTGAAATGGGTGTTGCCGATTCACTATCTATATTGTCACCATCTGGATTGAATGACGTATCCGCTACTGATAATGGTATTTCAGTTGATGATGTTTCTGGACGTTGTTGAATTACACCATCAAATACCGCCTGAGAATCTTGATGATCAATTTGGCTATCTATAGACGGTTGAATTCCCTCATCAAGCTCTACTTCAGAAGCATGATCACTACTAACCTCTAACGGTTGCTGAGTAATATCCCCCGATACTGCCTCAAAATCAGAATGATGATTGTTTTCAGTCTCTTGCTGTTGCTGAGTGACGTGATCAAATATTGCTCCAGAGCCAGCATTTTCAAAACTACTATCAGTCTGACTATCAACGTTAACGTCAGCTTCTATATCCGCCGCGTTAACAGTCACCTCTAAGGCTGAGTTAGCATACTGTTGAATAACAGGTGTCTCTGTAATCGAGGTGGAATCGATCGTCGTACCGCCGCGATCAGGTTCAGAACTTTCTGAAACTTCTGGAACTGTGTCTAAATCTAGTTGTGGTTGATTAAAATCCGACTCAGAACTTGATCCAGATAAGGAATCAATC
Organism: Pantanalinema rosaneae CENA516; assembly: GCF_050753385.1. Lineage (NCBI taxonomy): Bacteria > Bacillati > Cyanobacteriota > Cyanophyceae > Leptolyngbyales > Leptolyngbyaceae > Pantanalinema > Pantanalinema rosaneae. The sequence continues at coordinate 68,521 of NZ_JBLZFZ010000013.1, read as the reverse complement.
TCAATATCAGATTTAACTTCAGAACTATTTAAAGTGGGTTCTGCATACTGTTGCATGACAGAAATGTCTGGTACAGCAGTATCATTGACATCAGAAACATTATGGGCATTAAAGCTATCTTCAGGTATTTCTGAAGTTGGCTCTTGATGCTGGTGATCTTCAGGAGAATTTACAGCATCGATGTAATCGTCTCTGGATTTATCGAAATCACTTTCAGGAGTATTGATAGTTGACTCTAAAATCTGTTGAGCTTGATTAGAATCGGAGTCAGAGAGAGAATTGGCTTCTGCCTCATATACATTATCGTCAGGCAATCCCAATGCTGACTCTGCATATTGCTGTACCACACTATTAGAGCTAGTAATAGTGTGATCTCCTCCTACATTGGATGAAGTATTCCCAATACTCTCACCTGCAAACTCTGTAGGCGGCTGAATATCATCAATGGTGTTGATCGCCGGTACTTCTGTTTCTACTGCCAATTGGTTGTCTTTGGAAGTAGTTGTTTTTGCTGCGATCGACTCTACTAGATCCGTTTCGGGTACTTCAAACCGTTGAATCGTCGTTGAGGGCGGTGCAGAGGCAGATTCAGGTGCGATCGCTGTTGTTTCAATCGTAGAAGTATCTTCATGGGAATCCTCAATTGAGGTAAAACCAGTTATCGCCTCGGTTGGAATGAAATCAGATGCCTGGGTAGACCCCAAAGGTATACTTGTTTCATCAGAATCAGAGACTGCGATCGTGGCAGCAGTTGAGTCAACTTCTCTGATACTTAAGTCCTGATTCGTATTAGCCGCTTGTTGAATTGGACTGAGACTTATGTTATTTGTTACAGAATTCTGTGTATCTCTAACCTCGTTAGAGTCAATTTTGACATCAGAATAGGCTTCTTTTTGAGTGACATCAGTTGCCTGTTGAGTGACATCACTAATGGATATCGCTTCTAGATCCGCTGAAGCTTCATGGGTAGTGGCGATCGCTGGCGCAACCTGAGCATCCGTCGAAGCAGAATTTATTTTAGATTGTAGCGATGTCTCGTTAAAGGAACTGATATTTTCTAAAGCGATAGTTTCTGGTGGGGCGATCGCAGAGCTAACTTCAGAATGATGTTGGGTTAAATCAGTTTTCCGCTGAATTGAATTAGGTGTAACTGCATGGGCTTCTCCTGCCGCTAAACTATTGGGTTCAGATGGTATGTCTACGACCTCAGAGTTGACTGAAGCTTCTATAGCCGCCGGATCATAATTTCCCACATTTGACGGAGGTTCTGACCTATCTGACCTATCTGAACTCTCAGTCTCTGTAAACTTCTCCAAATCACTTTCTGCACCATTAAACGGTTGAACAGCCATCGGAGTAGAAGCTAAATTTACAGCCTCAGATAACTCCACATCTGGACTCAAAGAGTCTGCTGCTAAACCTTCAGTTAGTGTTGTGGATGCTTCTGGAGATTGAGCAGCATCGTTTTCAATATCCAGTTCAAAAACGTCACTACGATCGCTCAACTCTTCAACAACTTCACTGGTTTGAACACCTTCCGATTCAGTAACCTCTGTTGCTTGGGTTTCATCCCATGAACCAAACGCTGAACTACCTTCTGTTTGCTCGGCTAAAGCAGGTTGAACTGGGGCAGAAGGAGAAGTAGGGGAAACCTCGATCGGTGTAGAAGCAGATGGAGAGGCATTTACAGATTCACCAGACGTAACTGAAGCATGAGGAGGAGAATGAACAGGTTTCACCGCTCCAGCATCAGTAGAATCAGATGGTTTCGGCGGAGAAAAAATATCTTTAAAGCGTTGATAGATACCCTGAAAAGGATTTTTAGATTGATGACTGCTTGCCGAAGTAGATGTCGCTTGTGAAGGTGATTCCGTTGCCTGTCCGATTGACTCAATAGAGGGTACTGGAGCAGTGGAGCGTTGAGCCACCGTCTCAGGCGTAGATAAGGCTTCCGAAATCGGTTCAAAATTGTCTTCTCCGGAATCTCTTGAAGTTTGGGCAACGGTGTCAGATGTAAAAACGTTCTCTGAACTGGCTTCAGAAGAGGTTCGTTGATGATCTACACCCATTCCTACTGGTGTAGTGCTAGGAGAAGAATTCTCTAAAAATGGTTGCGTGACAGAAGCAGTAGCATCAAAACTATTGTTTGCTCCAGAGGTATCTAATAGTGGTGAATCAACAACTTGAGTCGGTTCAGTCACGATCGCTTCATTCAGAGTTGCCATCGCGATCGCTGGATCAACGATTTCAGTAGCAGCATCTTCACGTAAGACTTCATTGAATAGATCAGGTGAAGACTGATCTATCGCCTGATCGGGAGTTTCAGTTGAACTCACTGGATCAACGGTTGTAGCTGCTAACTGAACAAATGGAACTTCTACAACTGATGTTTCATTAGCTGGCTGTAGTGAATCGTTAGTAACTGTTTCATTCAAGGTTCCAGTCAAGTTCGCTGAATTAACCGTTGTCACTGATTCAGCTACTGAATTCTCTCCATCCAGCGTTTCATTGGCTAGTTGTAGCGAATCTGCTGGAGTCACAGGTTGCACTGATTCAGTCGCGATCGCGTCGGTAGCAGGTTGAACTGGCTGAATCGGAATATCAGTAATTGCTCCATTTGAACTGTCAGTCGCGATCGCTTCAGGCTCACTTTTAGCTGCGGCTTGAATAGGCTCAGTGGTACTACTACTTACTTCGGTTGGAGCCTCAATCGCGATCGACGCAAGAGGAAAAGAAGAGAATTTCTGAACCGGGGTAGCAGGAGAATTAGCCGCGATCGCGTCACCTGTAGCTGTTTCTGTTAAAGCTGGAGATGCAGCATTAGACTGCTGAGTTTCACTGAGTTCAGCAGTCTCAAGTGACTCTTCAAGCTGTTCTGAGACTGACTTCTCTGGTATTACTGCTTCAGGGAATGGTTCTGCCTCTGAGGCAGTTGGGGGTTCGTTAGCGACCTCAAGCTGATTACCCTCTTCCGAGCCGGACAACTCCCCTGCCTCAACGGGCAACTCCCGGAATAAAGGCTTGGGTGGACGCAGACCCTCTATACTATCGGGCAAAAAGGTCGAAGCTTCGATCGCGCCTAGTGGTTTAGCCCCTAACGGCGTGAGAAACTTAGGCTGGATCACAAACCTCATGCCCAGAGGATGCTTAATCCCCAGCGGCTCTGGTGGGGGCAAGTTCTCGGCTGAAGAGTCTGAGTTGGGCTGCACACCGAATGAGTCTGCCATAGACTAATGATTATCCAAAGAAACCTGTCTTACCACGTTGACCAAGCTGAGTTGCACCCCCACCGGGAGTTTTCGGAATACTCAATCCCTCATAGGCAAGCGCTAATTCTTCGATCGCCAGGTTAGAAGAGGTCGCTTGAAATTGCGGGGCTTTCCAACTGACGGGAATGGCACCAATCAATGTCCAACTCTGCATGGTTTCCCCTGCGTGGTTAAACACCAAAATGGTGATATTGCGCCGGATATTACTCCCGCCCTGGGTTGCTTTTTGGAACCAATTCCAGAACTCCTGATCATTAGTAATCCCCCGACTGAGAGTGACTTCCGTATAGTTCGTTGGCCCTAACAAAATTCGCTGCTGATTGTTCACCCCCCCTTCCATCAATTGCGTCGTCTTCACCTTCGCACTCAATCCCTGGCAACTGGTAAAACACGCCGCGATCTCTCCCCCCATTTCCACATAAAATCGATTTGCCGTAACATATCGCAGCACCCGCGCATCATTATTACTTTGATTTTGGGCGGGCGGACGATTTGCCATCGGTGAATTGAATGCTGAAAAATTACCACCTGAAAACATCAGAATCGCCCTCCGTAATTGGTGTGTCGCTCCTGCGTTCTCCGCAGATCTTCCAGCATCAGGCTATACACCCGATCGCACAACTTTTGTTTCAGCAACGAGTTCTCTGTCACCGTTTTCACCATCGCTAACATGAGGTTGCGATCTTGCGACGATAAGCTATTCTGCATCCGAGGTGGGGCAGCAAACCCCGCTCCTCCGGCTGGTGTGGCGATCGGGTGAGTAGAAGGGTAAACATCAACCTGGCTCGGATCAAGGGGAGGCAACGACGACATAGGCGACCACAGGATGGATCGCCTTTAGTCTAGAAAGACTATGCCCCCTGGAGTAGTAGCCGAAGGTCGAATTACCGCCGCTCCCGCATCGTTGTCGAGAGTGGTGATAGGGGAATTAACCCGGTGCGACTGAGTAAACGTTGACCTTCTGCGGTTTGCAAAATTTCAGCAAATTTCTGCCCCACCTGGAGCCGCCGATTATCGCGAGGATACACGACCGCTAAGGAATAGCCCAGGGGATAGCGTTGAGTTTGAAATACAGCAATATTGCGATCGTAACTACCCTTTGCCCCACAGAGGTTAGTTTCTGGCGAAATCGCTTGCCCATTTGCTTCCAATAACGCCTGGACTGGAGCTTGCCCCCCATCCACCAGCGCTAAGGGATAAACAGAACACTGCCCAAACACCTTACTCAGCGTCCCAAAGGCGATCGCACCAATACCATCCTGTTCAAAATCACGGATTACCCGCCGCAGAGTCGGGAACGTTGGCAACTGGGTAATCATGCGACCTTGCAAACTCCGAAACCGAGCAATACTTTGAGGATCTTTCAACACGCGCTGTTCAAAGATTGCCACTGCTTCCTGCTCACTGGGAATATACAGTTTCACAGGCAGGTTTGGGCCACCCAACTCCCGCCAGTTGGCAATTTCTCCGGTATAAAGTTGTCGCAGTTGGTCAAATGTAATCCGACCCTGGAGGAAGCGGGGTAAACTATTGTTCCGTTGAGCATAGCTAAAGGAAACAAACACCGCTAACCCATCATAGGCAAACTGGCTGTAGCCTAAATCTGCATTCACCTGATCCAACAAGCTGGTGATCATGAAATCCGCCTTTGACGATCGCACCCGTTCGATCGCTTCAGTCGTGGAGGGTTGCGGCTGATAGTTGAGCTTCAATTCTGGTTGTTGCTCTTGCAGAATCATATCCAGATTCTTACCATGCTCTACCAGATTTCGTTGTAACAGCACATAGCTCCAGGTGCCATCCTGCTCTGCGGTGTAGGTAAAGGTTCCCTCCGGAATCCCCGATACCTGATTAATACAACAAAGGGGTTGATCACGGCTCACTTGCGGATCTGGCAGCAACGCAGCGATCAACTTCCACAGCAGGAATCCTCCTAATCCAATCAGCAGCGCGATCAGCAACCATTTCCACCAGCCAAAGGTGGGCTTGTTAACTCGTTCTGCTCGCTCCAATCCCAACGGCAATACTGGATTTAATGCGGCTGGTTCTGGTGGTAATTGCAAGAGTGCCTGTCGGGCAGCTTCTACACTGTCAAACGGTACACCAATCCGTAGCAGTCGCAGCAAATAGTCCTTTAATGCTGGGGACGCAGGCGGAAAGGGTTGAGTAGTCCGGGGATCTAACGCGTCTCCCGATGCTGGATCCACAGTGCCCCCCACCAGCAAGTAGTAGCCAATCCCGCCTAAGGCTTCCAGATCATCCAGAAAGGTTGGCTCAGGGGTAGCCAGGGTGGGTGGGGCAAACAACTGCTCCCAAATACCTAAATCACATAAATAAATTAAAAAATCCTCATGCCATGCCGCCGGGGTCGATTCTGGAGTCCGAATTAACACCGTATCCAGACTGAGGTTGCCATGCGCAATCCCCTGTTTCACCACTCCATTGGGAAAGCGAAATTTCTGGCGGTTCAAAAATTCTAACGTTTGCAGGGCTTGAGCCAACACTTTCCGCACCTGCCAACTGCCCATTGCCCCATTCGCAGCCAGTTGTTGCCGTAGTGCAGGAGCCGCATTCGTCATGCCGGGAGTCACGACATAACACCGCTCTTCCCGCTGATCGACGATCGCCTCAGAGGGAATCAATAGCCGAAAATCCTGGCTTCTGCCATCGGCTAAGCTCAGCCCAACTAACCGTGAAAAAGCCTGCTTCCGTTGCCGCGTTTCCTCCTGATTAAACGTGCGAGTGGGCAGGAGATATTCCTTAATCACCACAGGCTGCTCATCCGGGAGGCGATACCCTTGATATAAGCGCCCATAGCCCCGTCGCCCTAAACACTGCTCAATCTGATAAATCGCGTGAGTTCCCCGAATCTGTGCCTCCGAAGCCAACATGCTCGGAAAGTTACAGGTCAGGCAATGCTTGGCATCGGGATTTTGTTGAACGGTTTTGTGGGCATGTTCACAACTTAGCGGATCGCCCGTTGGACAGCGATATTGTCGATAAATTGAGTCCGCCAAGGATCGAAGTGTTTGCATTCCTAAATGCGTTTCCAGGCATAGAACAATGAAATCACCCAGTAAATCGGACGAGTCAGGGCAATCACGATCGGGTTAGAGAGAAATAACATCACACCCCAGGAGCGCAGGATGGCAAGAATCCGCCCCAGCTTCGTTCTCGGCATTCGATGCTGACCCAACGATCGCAGAGTTTTAGTGAGATTAGAAGAATGTTGCTTTAAATCCGGCGAGGTGGCATGGGAATGAGCATTCGCTACCATACTTTGGGATAAGGCTTTCTCCAGATCAGAAGTCCGTTCAATCAACGGCAAGACCAGATAGAACTGTCCGATCGGCTCCTCCAGTACCCGGATCGTATAGCCATTAAATCGACTTTTGCCTAATTCCCGTTGCCACACCGTCTTGGGTTGTTTCGCTAATTCCTGCCGGAGGGATTGCTCCTGAGCCGGAATGATTAGATACAACGTATCTTTCGTTTCCTGAAACACCACAAGCTGGATGTCCTGGAGTGCCGTATCCCCAAACTCTTGCCGCCATACTGTTTGGGGATCTGCGACTAAGACTTCCGCAAACGCTTGATCCTGGAGCGACTTGCTTAACAAACGCTCCTCTACATCAGCCCGAGTTAGCTCCCCGGACGATGTCTGAGTCGGTGAAATCATGAATATCCTCGTACAGGACGATCGCTTAATTCAGTTGGGCTAATCAACCACCCGCGCCACCGCCGCCACCACCCGCACCACCGCCACCGCCACCGCCTAAAATCCCGTTCAACAATTGCGGTAATAATTGTTGAATCATCGGCATAATCATGGGCAACAGCATGGCAATAAAGAATTGCACCGGTTGCTTACTTTGCTGAACGGGAGAAACCTCAGCTTTGGCTTGAGCACCATCCTCTTCCGATCCCTCTTCCTCCTGCCGTTGCAGAATTGCCGGAGCCGCTTCTGCCTTGGCTTGAGCGCTATCCTCTTCCGATCCTTCTTCCTCTTCCCGTTGAATGGCGATCTGCCCACCTTCAGCCTTGGCTTGCATCGTGGCGGGGGCTGGAGACGCGATCGCGACCCGTTCCAACGAATGACCAAACCGTTCTGCTCGACTGAGTTGATCCTTTAAATCCGGCGCACTATGTTCCTCATCTTCCTTGGGCTGCATCGGAGTAAAGGGACGCACCTGAAAGCCATCTCGCAGGGGAGGAGCCGATACCGGGGTAGGAGCTTGCTTTTGGGTATGCAACTGAGTAGACATGGGTGAATTCCTTATAAGAGTAAGGTTTGCGCTAGAAATCCGGCAGAAAGCGATGTCTAAAAACAGAACGTGCGATCGACAGATCGGTCAACCAACGGGATAGATCAGGCAGCACCTCCCCCGAGTACACCTTTGAGAATTGACGGCAGCAGTTTGTTGAATCATGGGCATCATCTTGGGCGACATCATCATGACAAAGGGATTAGTTATCCGCTCCACCGCTACCACCACCACCCGAATCACCGCCGCCGCCACCACCGCCACCGCCGCCGCCCATATCCGGGAACAGCATTTTGATAATGGGGGAGATTAGCTTACCAAGTAACATGCCCAGGAAGAAAAACTGTACCGGCTGCATACTGTTTTGCATCGGTTGCCGCCGTTTATCCGCCATTTGAGCCATAAAGCTGGCTCCTGGGACATGGGCTTGATCCCCCCGCGCTGCCTTCGCTCCCATCTCATCCGCTTCATGCTCTAGAGCAGGATCCGCATTAATCGGCGCTCCCTTGCTTTGGGTAGGAATGGGCACTCGTCCCGCCCGTTGCTGCACCACATGGGTCAGTTCATGCCCCAATAATGCCTGCCCTGAGGGGGTACTGGGGTTATATTGTCCAGGGGCAAAGTGAATCCGGTTGCCCTGGGTATAGGCTAACGCCCCTACGGATTTTGCCTGGGGACCTTCATGTACCCGCACATCCGAGAAACTGGTACCAAAGGACTTCTCCATTTTGGTTTGCACGTTTTTAGGGAGGGGATTCCCACTATCTTTAGGGGATAGGTCAGGCATAGGTGCCTGTTCAATCAGTTCCCGTAGACCATCATCCGACTTGGCTTGGACACCTCCCCGCATATCCGTTTCCATCTCTTCATCCCGCTTTTGTTCTTTCTCAACAATTTGCGGCTGGATAAAGAGATGGCTCGATTTTTGCAGGGGAGGTGCTGAAGACCCGTGGGGATGAACCTGAAGTTGGCTCAAGTTATGCCCAAACCGCTCTGCTCGACTGAGCTGAGTCTGGAGATCCCCGGTCTTGCGCAGAATGGCAGCACTCGTTGGTGGTGGTGATTGCACCTCAAACTGCCGCGATTTCAGGTCTCCATAACTGGAATCTGTGGTGCTAGAGACAGGCAGAGCTTTTTTTGTGTGCACCTGGGTGTTCATGCTAAACCCTCAAGAGAGTGGTGCGGACGTGCTGGATGAGTTGAGAATACTGAGCCTTCCAGCCAGGAGAATCCGTAGATCTAAGGATTCTTTCGGGTAGATTACAATTCTTCAATTGAGTCGGCTCATTTCAGATCAGGTGATTATCTCTCAGCCATCCTAATTCTAAGGCAACTCTACTGAGGATTAGACTTTGGTTTAATTCTCCCCCTCTAACAAAGATTTATTCTTCACGGCTTAATGAACGAGTAAATCATATAGCGTAATAGCCGCAAGTGACTAATTACCGCTAAAGCCGTGGTTTGGAATAATGCGGAGGCATCCGTTATTTGCAGATCCCCTCGCAACGTCCAGAGAAAGTCATAGGTGGGCAGCGTATTACCCGTAATATCCCGTTCTACCAGCAGTTTGAAACCAGTTGCCGCCCCGAGTTGCCGGTATCGAGCCGCCGTGTACTGCATATTAAAGTTGCCGTAGAATCCGGGGTTCGGTGAACTGGAGACTAGCCCAATGAAGGGGGAGAATCCATTAATGGGCACAAAATCCGATAGGGCTAACCGTCCACCGGGTTTCAGGACTCGCAACACTTCCTGAAAATATTGCTGCCGATCGGGAAAGTGAAAAATACATTCCACCGCTAACACCACATCAAACGATTGATCAGGAAAGGGTAACTCACAGGCATTGCCTTCGACAAACTCGATCGTGTTACTATCCCGAGCGATCACATTTTTCCGCGCCTGTGCCAGTTGCCGCCCATCAATATTCAGCCCAACCAGTTGCATTTGCGAAAACTGTTCATTCAAACTCGCGATCGTTCCGCCAAATCCACACCCGGTATCTAAGACCTTTAACCCATCTTGAACCTGGGCGGCTCCGTACACTTCCTGGGTGAGTTGCTCAGCCGCCTGCCGAAAGTCTGCCGGGGTATTCAGCGCTTGCCGGGGGTTTGCCCAATAGCCCCAATGCACGTGCCGTCCAAAGGCTAACTCGATCGCGGGATGATGGTGATCGAGTGATTCTAAAATGGCATCGAAATATGGCAGGTTGACAGCTTGATTTGTCATATAGCAGCCCTTCTATAACAGTCCTGAATCTTTGTGAAACAGGGTAGGGGCAATAAATTTCCCTATAATGACTGTACTGGATATCGTTGATCCAAAACGACAGTTTTCCTGGAATTCACCTGCTAACGCCAGATCTACAAAACTTTACTATGAGCTTTCATCAGAAAGTTACTGCAATCAATATGCAAATGTTGTTAGAAACAGATCGGCTCATTCTACGTCAGTTTACCGAAGACGATGTAGATAATTTGATTGCATTAAACAGTGATCCAGATGTGGTGCGGTTCACTGCCGATCGTGAGGTCGATCGTAGTGTGATTCAGACTCAAATCTTGCCTCAATGGTTCTCATTTTACGAAACCTATAACGGTTACGGGGTTTGGGCGGCGGTGGAAAAATCAAGCCAGACCTTCATTGGTTGGTTTATCTTTAGACCCGCCGTACATGCGGCGTATTTTGATCCTGCCCTGGCTGATCCGAATGACATTGAACTGGGATACCGCCTCCGCAAAAGTGCCTGGGGCAAAGGATATGCCACCGAGGGCGCTAAAGCTCTAATTTTCAAAGGGTTTTCTGAATTAGGAGCGCAGCGCATTGTTGCCCCGGCTCTAGCCGCCAATGTGGCTTCTATTCGAGTGTTAGAAAAATCGGGTTTACAGCTTCAACACCGATTTACCGATGCCAAGCTCGGGCTAGAGGTGGTGATATACGCCCTTAATATCCTAACGCCACCGGATCACTAAGCAGAGGAAAAGTAACGCTGGGCAGGGACTGAATCAAGCAGGCAACCAATGGGTTGGGTAAAGCGCTTTGAGTCGGGGCAGGACAGCATATCTGTGGGCATCGTCTGGGATTCAGCAATAGCTTTAACCTGAGTTTTGTGTCCTTCCTGTGATAGAGAACTAAACACTTCCAGTGGTAGACGACTATACAAGGCTTTCTGAATAAATTAATAGTTATCAGGCAATCTGATTTGAGAGTAACGGTTTAATTAGCTGAATAATAATCTGGATGCGATTGATCAAATCAGGATAAATCATCATTAACGTTGTTCTTTAATTAGATTGCCTTAATGGATTAATTATCAAAATTAGGAGAAAATCATGAGTATTGAAAATCGGGCAAAAGCCGTTGCTAAAAACATAGAAGGCAAAGCTCAGGAAGCCTTTGGTGAAGTGACTGGAAATCCTGAGGACAAGGCAGAAGGTAAGGCAAAACAAGTCGAATCTCAAGTGCGTCATCAAACCGAAAATATCAAAGATGATGTCAAAAGAGCGATCGACTAAAACCGTAGACTGAGTAATTTAGCTCAAAATTTAGCTGAAGTAGAGGCGTGGGTCTACTTCAGCTATTCATTTGTTTGTTCAGTGTTTACAGTCGATCGCAAGACGGATAGCGACTTTATTCCTCCAGGTGGAAGTTTATTTTTTCAACTCAGGGCATTCTGGTAGCAATGATAACGATTTCAGGAAAACATCATGACTAACGAACGAGTTTCTACAGATACTTATGATCGCGGTATTGTTCCGGCTGAAACTGCCGCTCGTAAAGAACGGGAAGGTGAAGAATTTAAGCATACTCCTGAAAAACAAGAAGATATTGACACCACGGGTGGCTTTACCGTTGATCGTGAAGGGTTGCTGAACAACTATGCGATCGAGCCAGAAATGTACTATGAAGAACCCGGTGATCTGAGGGCGAAGGAAGAAGCCGAAGCCGCCGCCAGAGCCGAAGAACTTTCGGACATTAATAACAATGATGAAACGGGTCAGTTGACGATGGAACAGGACGCTCGTGGTAAAGGTAGCGGGATCGTTTAACCGACTGTGTTTTCCCTTTATGCTCTAGTTAATCGTCTCCCCTCTGTGCCTGGTTAACAGCGATATAGAGGGGAGTTTTGTTTAACTACCACAGGCACGTAACCGAGCGATCGTCAGTACCATATCATCCATGTCTTTGCGCACATTGGCGGCTGAGTCGTTACTGTAGTTTGCGACAATACTTAAGACAACTGGGGGATAGTTCGGTGGAGTTAGATAGCCCGATAGCGCTACCACACCCCCGATCGTGCCTGTTTTAGCCTGTAAGCGCCCCTGCACCGGAGTGTTACGAAACCGATTCTTTAACGTGCCACTCACCCCCGCGACCGGTAAGGAGTTGCGGAAAATGGCGGCATGGGGAGATTGTGCCATTGCTTGCAGAGTTTGCACAAACGCTTCAGCACTCGCCCGGTTTCGAGCCGCTAACCCCGACCCATCAACCATGCTGTAGCGGTTAGGATTCACACCTAAGGGGGTCAAAATGGCTTTAATTGCCGCCGCCCCAGCCGTCGTAGCATCCTGATTACTCGGAGATTGGACTCTGCCAACGGTTTTTAATAACGCTTCAGCATAGACATTATTACTTTCTCGATTCGTCTCTTGCAGCAGTTGAGATAAGGGTGGGGAGGCGATCGCCGCTAATTCTGTTTCGCCGGGAGGAGCCGCACTGGCTTTGACTACGGTTGACTGGCTCACCTGAATATTCGCTTGACTCAAAGCATTGCGAAACTTTTGGATCAGGTAATTGCCAGGATTCGGAATCGATGCCGCGACCTGCTCCGAAGCCGCCCCCGCCCGCAATTGTCCTTCTACCGTCACCACCCAGCCACTACTGGCACGATAGGCATCCACATATTCTCCCTGACTGGCAGATACCGTCGTTGTCCGATTATTAATCCGCCAATCACTGGCATCCGTCGGATCATCCCATTGAATTCGTAATGGTTGTCCAACTCGCTGCGGAAATAATGTCAGCCCGATCGCATTTTGATTGAGCATCAAGCTATTCACAGGTGCTCCATAACCCGCCAGCGTATCACCGGCTTTCCAGTTAGGATTGACTGCCGCACCGCGAAAATAAGTATCATCACCAATCAATTGTCCAATCTGACGAATACCTTTTTGACTTAATTGCTGAACCAATGTAGTTAACTGCGACGTAGTTAAGCTGGGATCGCCTTGACCAATAATCCGTAGAGTGGTTAAATTAGCTCCGTTGCCTGTGCCAGTCACCACCGTTCGCAACCGATACTGAGGTCCTAGCTGCGTTAACGCCGCTGCCGTTGTGAATAGCTTATTATTTGAGGCTGGAATTAATTGGGTTGCAGCATTGCGGTTATACAGATTACTGCGATTTCCGGCTGCACCCTGAGTCTGCACCAAAATGCTCCACTGCACCGACGATCGCGTGGCAATCCGATTGAGAGCCGCCGGTAACTGAGCCGGACAAACTCCCGTCGCTGTCTGCGCGATCGCCTGGGGTGCGGCTAACGCTATATGCCCGAGGGCAAAACTGGTCGCTGACCAGAACACTAGGGGAGTGGTCAATCTAGCAGCGAGGGATTGGCTCTGAATCAACCTGAATAAATGCAGCATTGGGCTAATCTATTACGTCTCAAGACAGTTTAAACGATGGTTTTGCAAATCCCGGATGCTGGCGAATCAGTTCAGCCACGATCAAGACTAGCGATCACACATCCTGGGGGGTAAGACTATCTGAGACTCAAATCGATGGGCAATGTTCCATATTCAGAAAAGGCTAGCTGATGCCGTCGGACATGATTGCTATTGAAGTTTTACAAAGAGTACCTCAGCAAATGCCGATCCCTACTACTGTGTCTGAATATAAAGTGGTTCTGCCAGAACGGTTTCACGATGCGAGAAAAAAATCGTTGGTTTGCCGAATCCGTAAGTTCTACCTGATTGTTCCAAAATGCTTATGTGAAAATAGAGTAAAGCATGGCTTTCAGCCTCCAGCCGTATGAAAAGCAATCTGGTTGAGACAGAAGTTTACCATCGCAATCAGCAATTGCACCATCTGATTCAAGTCATTCAGCAACTCGCTGTTGCTCGGGATCTGGATACCATCATGGTGGCGGTACGGACTGCCGCGCGGCAATTAACCGGGGCTGACGGTGCTACCTTTGTGCTTCGCGATCAAGACCAATGCTACTATGCCGACGAAGATGCCATCAGTCCCCTGTGGAAAGGTGGGCGGTTTCCCATGAGCGCCTGCATTAGTGGTTGGGTCATGCTAAATCAGCAGCCTGCGGTCATTGAAGATATTTATGCCGATCCCCGCATTCCCGTCGATGCCTATCGCCCCACGTTCGTCCAGAGTTTGGCAATGGTGCCAATTCGTACCCGTGATCCGATCGGGGCAATTGGCAACTATTGGGCAACCCGCCATATCCCTACCCCACAAGAATTAGAGTTACTGCAAACCCTGGCAGACACAACCGCGATCGCCCTAGAGAATATTTACCTGTATGAAGCACAGGAACAACGCATCCAGGAGCGTACTGTTCAACTTCAGCAAGCATTAGACTTTGAAGCCTTGCTGAAACGCATTAGCGACAAGGTGCGTGATAGCCTGGATGAATGCCAAATTTTAGCAGCCGTTGTGCAAGAACTGGCTGAGGGATTGGGATCAATCCGATGTGACACGACGCTTTACAATTTGACACAGGCAACTGCCCAGGTTTGCTACGAGTATAGTCAAGCTAGAGTCGCTACGGCTTGTCAACCGCCCCTATTAATGGCTGAGTCGGCGGCATTATATGAGCAACTTTTACAGGGTAAAACTTTGCAATTTTGTGATTTACGCCAATCGTATAGCCCTCTTGAGATGGATGCTGCCACTGTCACGTTAGTCTGTCCGATCGTCGATGATCAACGGGTACTAGGTGATATTCGGTTATACCGCCCAGCTAGAGAAACGTTTACCGAACTGGAAGTCCGTCTAGTACAGCAAGTGACGAACCAGTGTGCGATCGCGCTGCGGCAAGCCCGGTTACATGAAGCGGTGCAGGTGCAGGTGCATGAGCTAGAACGGTTAAATCAACTGAAGGATGATTTTCTCAGTACGATTTCCCATGAGTTGCGATCGCCGATGGCAACCATTAGAATGGCGGCCAAAATGCTGAAAACGGTGCTGGGTGTAGGTAAATTTGACACTCAACTAGACTCACCTAAGGATATTGTTTTAAATTGGTTTAGCTTCTCTAAAGCCATGCACTATTTACAAATTTTGAATAACGAGTGCCAGCGAGAAATCAGTTTAATTAATAATCTGTTAGACTTTGTGCAATTTGAAGCGGAAGAGCCGTCGAGCATATTAACCGACGTGCTCCTACAGGAATCGCTCCCACAAATTATTGAGCCGTTCAAAGAACGTCTTCAGCAGCAACAACAACAGATTCAGATTAATATTCCCCCTGACTTACCCCCCTTAAGAACAGATATGGCGTTGTTAAACCGAGTTTTGACTGAACTGATTCAAAACGCTTGCAAATACACCCCAGCCGGGGAAACCATTGAGATTGCAGCCGTCGAAACTAACTCTGGCAGATTAGAGCCATCACCCCGATCGCCTACAATGCTGTTAACTGTCAGCAATTCTGGCGTGGAGATTTCTGAGCGCGATCGTGCCCATATTTTTGATAAGTTTTACCGCATTCCCAACAGCGATCCCTGGAAGTATGGTGGTACTGGGTTAGGGTTAGCGTTGGTCAAACGGTTAGTTGAACATATTGGTGGGGCGATCGAGGTTGCCAGTGGTCATCATCGCGTTTGTTTTACAGTGACGTTAACCAACCTGCAATAAACAACGGAGATCCGCCATCATTCGGGTGCGATCGATGACCGTAACATAATCCGATAAATGGGCAATCACATGGGCAATACAAGTTTGTGGCTGGTCTAAGGAGCGACTGTCGGTGATGTCCTGAATTATTCCTAATACCTGTAATGGTAAGCCATTTGACGCTTGGACAAAGACCGTCTCCTGGGAATGTAGGTGTCGCCAGATGCCGTCTGATCGCAGCATTCGATATTCCACCTTGATCACTTCCCCCGGAGTCAACGTGGTGAATTTTTGGAAATGAGCCGCCACCCGTTCCAAATCATCCGGATGAATGAGTTGAGCAAATCCCAGTTCCTCCTGCATAAGAGGATGGTTAGGCGCATAGCCCAATAGACTGGCGATCGATTGACTGGAACAAATATTGCATTGATCAACCAGGTCATAGATATAAATACAGCTAGGCGTTGAGCTACTCGACTGCTGCTGAAGATGGTCTAGAACTTCAATCACCTGCCACGGAGAGGCGACGGCAGCAGAGCTAACGTAAATACTTGAATCAGAATGCAGCATGGTTAATCTCCCCAGCCGTTGATAAGCAAATTTTGCGGAACTATCTCAAGCCTATTGATCTGTGCTTATTGTGGGGGATGAGTTGTAAAGGAACTGTGAGACTGCCTGTATCCTTCATAGATTATTTATCAAAGTAAGGACAAAGCAGTTGGACGAGCGACGCTGCGAGGATTGCATCAATTTTTATCCAGATGCTTCACCCTTACTTTGTTCTCTCGGGTTGTTGGGCAGGTAAATACACTTTAAATTGGCTACCATGACCAACCTGACTGAAGACCTGTAAAAAACCTCCATGTTTTTTAACAATCCCGAGAACGGTTGCCAACCCCAAGCCTGTGCCTCTACCCGGATCTTTAGTGGTAAAGAACGGATCAAAAATGCGATCGAGCAATTCTGGCGACATGCCGCTTCCGGTATCTGCCACGGTGATTAACACATAGTTACCAACCCGAGCGTCCAGGTTGAGTCGAGCAACCCGACTGTGGACGTAATGGTTTTCTACCGAAATTGTCAGGGTGCCGCCATCCGGCATGGCATCACGGGCATTGACACATAGATTCATTACCACTTGCTGGACTTGGGTGGGATCTGCCTCAATCAACCATAGATCCTGAGGAGGAATCGACGGATGAATGGCGATCGATTTAGGAAAGGTTTGCTCAATCACTTTCACCGTTTCTAAAAGCAGTTGCCTCACCTGTACGGTAATACACTTACCCTCTGTCCCACGGGTAAACGTCAGAATTTGCTGAATCAGTTCTGAGCCGTGTCGAGCGCTACCCTGAATGGTTTCTAAAATTTCCCGCGATCGCGGATCGAGATGGGAGAACTTCTGTGTCAGAATTTGGGACAACACCAGGATCGGGGTAAACACATTGTTCAGATCATGGGCAATGCCACTGGCTAACGTTCCCAAACTTTCCAGGCGTTGCGCCCGGTAAAATTGTGCCTCCAGTTGCCGTTTCTCCTCAAGGGCAACCTCTGCCTGTTTGCGCTCGGTGATATCAATCTGGGTACTGACATAACCAATGATTTTGCCAGTCGTCGATCGCATGGGGGCAGCATGAGCCGCTATCCATCGCACCTGATTTTGGGGCGTGAGTACGCGGAATTCACAGGCACATTCTTGCTGCTGCTGAAGCATCTTTTCCCATGCGGCGACAATCATCGGTCGGTCTTCCGGATGAATCGGTTGCATCCACCCATTTCCTAAACAATCGGCTGCTTGGAGTCCAGTCATGACTTGCCAGCGGGCATTGGCATACAGACAGATCCCATCAGCATTCATTTGTAAAATGCCAATCGGGGCAGAAGTGCTGAGCGATCGAAACCGTTCTTCACTCTCCTGAAGCGCATCCTGAATCCGTTGCCGTTCTAGCAATTCATGGCGGGTTTGTTGGTAGAGTTCCGATTGGTAAATCGCAATGCCAACCTGATTCGCCAGTTGCCGCAATAATTCGATCTCTTCCGGCTGCCATTGCCGTGGACTGGCACAATGATGGGCAATCAATAGACCCCATAATTGATCACTGTGCAGAATCGGGACTACAAGATTGGCTTGCACTTGGAAGTGGGCTAATAGTTCCACATAGCAGGGTTCAATTGCTTCGGTATGGAGGTTAGTAATGGTAGAAATACGCCCCTGACGATAGGGTTCAATATAGCGATCGCTGAAGCAAGGATCGGAGATGATGGTGGAGAGAATCGCTGTCCACGGGGCATCCACCGACTCCGTCACCACCTCACCCTGCCAATTCGATCGAAAGCGAAAGATAATCACCCGATCGGTCTGCAAGATGTGCCGGACTTGATCAACGGTGCGCTGTAAGACTTCATTAACATCCAACGTTTGCCGAATGGAATGAGTGATTTCAGCAATTAATTGTTCTCGGGCTAATTGTTGCTGTAACGCCATCTCGGCTTGTTTGCGATCGCTAATATCGCGCAAAATCGACAAATGGCGATGGGGGATAAAGTTGGCGACGGCGTTAAACTCGACATCTCGGACAGTGCCATCCCGCCGATATACCCGGTACTCTCCTGATAGCTGTCCCGACTGGAGGAAGGCAGTCCAGAGCTGGTCAAAGTCCAACGCTGGATCAGAGAAATCAGCTACCCTGAGCCCAATTAGCTCCTCTCTAGCAACTCCCAAGAGGGCACAGGCAGCCGGATTCACATCGGTATAATATCCGGCATCATCGGTAATCGCGATCGCATCGAGAGCATTGTCAAATAATCCCTGCCATTGGCTTTCTCGTTGGCGTAAATAGGCATTGGCTAACACGAGTTCTGCGGTTCGCCTTGCCACCCGTTGTTCCAACTCCTCCTGGGTCGCTTGCCATTGAGTTTGTGCCTGTGCTAATCCCTGTAAGGATTGCAAACCCTCTATCCATCTGATTGGATCGAAGGCTTGCAATAAACTTTTTTGAGTAATTAGTCCTACCGGGTTGCCCAATTCATCAATCACGGGCAGGTGGCGAATTTGATGCTGCCGCATTAACGATAAAGCGACTAAGGCTGGCGACCCGGTTGCAACTGGCAGGGCAATCACGGGTTGTGTCATCACCTCCGATACTGGGAGTGCGGTGTAATCCATTCGGTTTGCCATGAATCGTATAACATCATGGACAGTCAAGATCCCAACCAGATGAGATGGTTCTACCACCAACACACAACTGCTAATCCTGGGATCTCTAGCCTCTGACGTTAAATTTGTGGCTTCACCCATCAGGGCAATCACAGCCTGTAGGGTGGTATCTGCTTGCACGATCAGAGGAGAACGATCGAGCACCTGCTCTAACGTCGGCAAATCAACACGCGAAGAGGGCTGCATGATAAACTCGGGCTGGGGCAACGCTGGCGAGGAGGGGGGCAGGCAAAACAGGCTGAATCAACGGCTATATTTCAGATTTTAAATGGAATTACCAGGTCGTTGTATCAGTATTTTTTCTGTTAAAGCGAATAACTCCACAAAACTAGAGTTACGCTATCAGTGACTTTCTTCCCGGCTCAGTTTGGGAAACCCGGATCTTCACCTGTGCAAATCAACGCTATGAGTATGTGGACTCGAATTGTGGCAATCGGGGCGATCGTATTGTCACTCAGTCTTCTCTCCCCTACGATCGCGGGGGCTGAGCCGACTGAACTTCCAGCCAATTCTGTCAAAGTGACCCCTGTGCCCAATTCGCCATTAGATCCCTTCTGGGTGAAGCTGGAACGACTACGAGAAGATCGGCAACTCCAGGATTTGGTGGAAGATGACATTAATCGCAGTCTGGCAATTCGGGCCCAAATTCAAGCGGAGGTCGATCGCGCCTTTGGGCATACCACCACACTATTAAATGTGCTATTGGGTGTATTGACTGCTCTACCGATCCTCGCGGCTGTGAGCATCTGGTTTATTCGTCGCAGTGTGATTAACCAGATTATTGGGGAAACCAAACGGCAGATTCAGGAGGAAGTGGATCGCCAACTGGAAGCCGAAGTTGCCACCGAACTGAAGCAGCAGGCGGCTGCCTTCCAACAGCGAGTAGAACAACTCGAAGCGGAATTTCAAGCCCAACTGTCTCAATTAAAAAGTCTGTTCTCCGATGCTCAACGCGAGAAGGATCAGATTATTCAGGAATTAGCTCAGATTACCCCTTCTCCTATCCGTGATTCGGCCACCCCGGAAGCCAAGGAAAAAATTCACGCCCTGACCCGCCAATTAGAACAATTGAAATCGACTAATTCGCAATTGTCATTTACGGCTAATGATTATGTTGAACAGGGAAAAGCGCTTTATTTTGAGAATCGCTATGAGGATGCGATCGCTTGTTATGACAAGGCAATTCAGATGGAACCAGAGAATGCCAAAGCCTGGTTGAGCCGTGGAGCTATTCTTGCCAAACTGCAAAATTATGAGGCTGCGATCGCGGCCTACGATCGCACGATTCAACTGAAACCCGATAGCTCGGAAGCCTGGTTTGGGCGCGGCACTGTACTGGCGAAACTACAACGGTGGGATGAGGCGATCGTCGCCTATGACCAAGCCATTCAACTGAAACCTGATGCTTCCCTGGCATGGTTTGGTAAAGCTCGGTGTCAGGCACTCCAGGGACAGGGGGATTTGAGTTTAACTACCCTGCAACAGGCGATCCACCTGAATGGCGATCGGTGCAAGGAAATGGCGAAGACGGATCCAGCCTTTGATCTGCTGCGGGAACAAGCCACTTTCCAGGAATTAATCAGTTGAACAGTGATATTGATCCCAGCCGACTTTGGCAATTGGCATAACACGTCTCATAGATTCCAAACGTGCCAGTTAGATGATGAGTGTTTTTACTCACTCTCTAATTCCTTGAGCGCCGTTTGTAAATCGGTTTTTCCACTGGCAACAGCATCAATTAAGTCAACAAACATATCCTGGGTATACACAAACAAAAGTACCGTTTCGGTAATAGCAGCCTGATTCAATAATTCATCCTTAGGCGCAATATAAATGTATCGGTAGAATAACTCGTTATTGGGTTTGAGGTTATAGTGACCTAGCGCTAAAACCCCATTAATCGCCATTAATAGCTTTTCCAATGCGTCCCGGTAGTCGGGATTAAAGTCGCAGGGCACAGAGGTATAAAGTTGCAACAGGTTAATGGCTTCTAAATCCTCGTCTGAGGTAGGGATATAGGAGAAATTGATCGCCCGATCGCGCCCCTGTTTGTCCTTAGCGATCGCTGTCAGTAATACGTTAATCGGCACTTCGGGCGATCGCTCCACCAGTTTCGATTCCAGCCCAATCTCATCCATGTAACGTTTGAGAAAATCAAGTTCAGCCAAATTTCTGGCATGAGTGGCTTCGGAAATCATGAGTTGTACCGGATAAAGATTGACAACAAGCTTATACTAATTTACTCGCGCTGCTTCATCGACTCAATCAGCAGTTTCTTCTGGGCAGGAATATCACCATTCAGACGATACAGGGCATGGGGTTCGCATCCTGCGGCAATGATGTAATGCTCCACCCGTTGGTAGCTTTCAACAATGGTCGGCACATTCGGATCATGGGCAGGGAGTTTAGCAATCATCTGGAAGATGACTTCCGTATCTCTGACCCGTTTCGCATGTTTCTTATCCGAGGATTTTTCAGCATTAAATACCTTTTTGGTAATTTCCCAGGCTCCAGTTTGAGCCGCTCGATCGCGACCATACTGTTTCACCCGCCGCGTCACACTCATGCCCACTTCTGTACCCCCTGCCAGCATCTTGAGGGGAACTCCGGCAACGGCACCCTGTCCGGTCAAGGTGGCAATATCACCAGCGATCTTAGTCATTTCAATGCCGATCTGAATTCCGGCTCTGGTCTTCCGCTTCTTATTGATGTACTTCATCTCGCTGGCAAGTTCGTACTCGCGGATCCCATGCAGTTCTTGCTGTTCTTCTGGAGTAATCGTGTTCGCTGTTTCTTTGGTTTCTAACGCCAGCTTCCGGGCTTGCAGTTTAAGCAGATCAACTTTATTAGTCGTCTTGTCGGTCTTGGTAATGATGCCCGTCTTCCGGGTGTATTGGTACAAGTAGTCCTTGCCCGCACTCTTCTGCTTAAACTGCTGCCGCATGGCTTTCATCCGTTTACTACTGACATGCGACCAGAGAATGTTGTAAACCTTGACGGCGATCGTGGCACCACTGATGGCGATCGTTAAACCAGGAATCGTAGAGGCTAAGGCGGCATTCACCCCACCCTGGGCAATTTCCAAAAAGCCTTTCACCGATTTCACTACAGAAGCCGCAGTCTTCAACAAACCCAGGATCGTGTCCATCACACCCCGGAACACTTCCCCCTTACTCGCGCCCTCATCACTGGTGGCTTTTGTATACAGGTCGTAAATCGATTTCACGGTAAAGAAGGCTTCCTTCACCGAGGAGATGGCATCACCGACGGAGCCAGTCCATTTGCCAGCGATATCTGAATCGCCCACCCCTTTATCCTTACCACTGGATTTGGCGATCGAGTCAACCGCTTTTGTCCCCCCAGCGACTGTTTGACTGACACCACCAACTCCCGACAGCACCGCACCCGTCTTATCCATGCGGGACTCAGACTCCTTGTAGCTCTTGACGGCTTGCGCCATCGCCACTAGCCCACCCACCGTATCAGCTACACCGGCTGTGGCATCTAAGCGATTTTTATGACCACTAATACTTTCACTGGCATTCTCCTTATCCACCAGCAAGCTGCCCTGCCGTTGTTTCAAGTGCTCGGTATCCAACGCATTAGCCATCGGATCGGTGGTTTTGCCACCCGATAAATCCGTGACATCTGCCAGGTTATCCAGGGTTTGCCCTTCAGCCTCATGGACAGGAGCACCATCCCGCAGCGTATTCCCCCGAGCCGCCTCATCCGCGACTTCTCGCGCCCCCGTCACTCCCAACCCGGCAAACTTCACCTTATTCGCCCGAATAAAGCCTTCGTAAGTCGTTGTGCCTTGAGTTACTTTGGCTTTGAGCCACTGCCCAGTTGAATCGGGAGTCGCGTCATCCACATCTAATACAAACTTGTTGCCTTTCAGGTTCGGACCTATCTGTTTCTTCTCCAGAACCACATAGGCTCCAGTTGTAGCGGATCGCTGAAACTCCCGCAAATGGGTACTCTCCCCATGTACCACGCTGGCAGATTTACGTTGCAGTATTCCTGAAGTCGTCAGACGTTGCACCGATGGCACTACTGGTTGCGCTGACGATCGTCGCTGCACCGTAGAGCCATTTTGTTGCACGACATGGGTCAATTCATGGGCTAATAGTTCTTTCCCTGACCGTGTGTTGGGATTATATTCCCCTTGCTTGAAGAAAATATCTTGCTGGGTAGTAAATGCCCGGGAACCAAGGGAGCGGTTGAGCCGATGCGATTCTGCATCTGTATGGATCTTGACTCCACTGAAATCTGCCCCAAACGATCGCTCCAGAGGTTGCCGCACCGGATCGGACAAAGCATCCCCACTGCCCCTGGCTCCCGCGATCGCCCCTTCTAAGTGAGTATTCGCGGCTGGCGACGCTGCCTCTGTCTGGGTCTGGACTAAGGGTTGAATGGACTGGCTGGGAGGGATTGGCTCTGAATCAGACTGTCGCCGCTTTTTGCGAGGGGAAGCTTCAAATGATTCCAGGCGATCGACCACCTGAGCAGCGACCGCATCCGCCTCCTGTTCATAGTGATCCCCTGGTTCTCCCACCGTTAACTGCGGTTGGAGAGTCACTCTCTCTGCCCGATCTGCCGCATTGACAGCCACGTTTTCTAGAGTATGACCGTAGCGCTGGCTTCTGGTTAAGGCGGTTTGGAGTGTGCCTGACTGTCCTGACTCGGTAGCGGCTTTCGCTTGAGGCGTAAACGAGCGAGGTTGAAACTGGTCAGGCGGGGACTCGATATCAACACGCTGCTCTCGTCTCTTTTGAGTATAACTACGCAGTTTAGTCATGCGGCAGGTGGGGGTAGTGGGGGCGATCGCGCAAAAATTAAAGATTTCCCAGGTCCAGTCTACCCAATTCTGCCCAGAATCTCCTTCAGAAGTTTTACGGAATCTACGTCTTTTTACGGATGAAACTATCCGCTTCAGGAAAAACTGGCTTCTTCATCAGTTCCTTAGATTTGTCCTTTATCACTAACGTATGAGGATATGACTGGTTCAAATCTAAGTCTTATCTTCTCTCCGTCAATCGATCCCCTACTGCTTACCCAGTGGGGGATTTTTCATGATTCGGGGCAAACCCCAAAAAGCTCACTGCCCGATCGGACAATGAGCAGATGCTGTTACCTACTGGTCGCTCCTACAGAGTCGGATTACTCCGGCAAGGTACAAAACTCATCAACATGCAGCATAATTTCGCCATAATCAGGAATCCAGGCGAGCCAACTTTGCTCGGAACACTGACAGAGTAACCAGGCTTCATCGAAACTAAATGCCGTGGGAGGATTTAACAACTTAACCCAAGTAGACGGCTCAAACTGAGGGATAGCCGACATCAAGGGCGACTTTTCCCAGACAAACGCCGATCGGGCATGGGTAGGCGATGGCAAAAACTGATTCGCACCTGTATAAGCCTGGAGTGTCATAAGTTCATCCTGTGCAGTCGAAAAAACTGCGCCCGAATGAGATTGAGTCCTTCAATGTGGTGGTTCAGGCGCAGGATCAATTCTGTAGTTTATGCTACAAAATTACACGGGTGAACGGCCGCGATCGTCTTACTTCTTAACGATTTGTCGTTGGCAATGTTTTAATTTGGTGAGGAAATATAACAACTGGGGATCATTCTGGGAGAGTAAGGAGGGCAAACAGGTTGGCTTACGAACACAACAATCACACAGCATAATCAACGCATTCCTTGAACATACCTGCTGGGGAAGAAATGGGGGATTAAAAGACAGACCTGAACAAGCTTCAAACTAGAAACGGGTTCAGTCCCTGCTGAATATCTTGGCGGATTTCGACCCATTTGAGGTCGTGATTTGGTTAAAAGAAGGCTAAGATTCTCTCCCTAGATAGATGCCAGATCCCCCGATAGATCTATATACGCAGGGAAAGAAGCCATCCAGGAGTCGCGAAGGGCTTTAGCTGTCAACCAATCAGCTAAAGGACACGATCGCCCGCCGTGATCCAGTAACCGTCAGTCCTCAAACATGAAGTTGCTTAAAAATTTTGGTTGAAATTTATCTGGATTACCTGAACAGCAGTAGGGTAACGGATCTGATGCCCCTTGAAGTATGACTGTATCTGTGACGACGGCTCAACATCTTTCTTTCCAGGAACAGATAGCGATCGTAGATCGTTGTCTCACTGAACAACTGGATTTAAATCAAGAATTACATCGATTAGAACTGACCTACGATGACCTGAGCTATCGAATCCATCCACCGATCGCGACTAATTCACCCGCTTATCTGTCACTGCACCACTTTGATGCTCCTAAGCATGGAGTGCCGATCGTCAGTTTTTTTGCCGGAGCGGGAGGGCTAGATTTGGGATTCACTACCGCCGGATTTCAGCCTTTAGTCGCGATCGAGATTAATCCCCTCTGCTGCCAAACCCTACGCACAAACTATCCTGACTGGCAGATTATTGGGCCGCCAATCTATAGCGGTGATGTCCGCGATCGAGAGACTACGTCTACTTTGCTGCAAGCCATCCCCGGAATGACAATTCCGTTTGAGGGAGTATTCATTGGTGGACCGCCCTGCCAACCGTTTAGTGTAGCCGCCAATCAACGATTTGCAAAACAGGAAGAACAGTTCAAGCGAATTGGCTTTGATGATGACAAATTTGGTAGCCTGATATTTGATTTTATTTGGTATGTTGAGCAATTTAAGCCAAAAGTTTTTTTAATTGAAAATGTTCCCGGCTTATTAGACATTGATCATGGCAAACAAGTAGCTAAACTGTTATCTCATTTAATGTCTTTAGGATATACGATTACTCACCCCCAGATTCTCAATGCGGCTGACTACGGAGTGCCACAAAATCGCTATCGTTTGTTCATGATTGGATGGCGATCGGGTGCTAATTTCTTTACTTTCCCCTCTGCCTGTTCTTCACCGATTTCTTGTGGGCAAGCCCTGCAAGCCCCTGTCCAGGGGTTAACCAACCACATCACACGGGCACATCATGCAGCTTCTATTCGGCGCTATATGGAACTTGCCTGCGGCGACCGCGATCGGTTAGGACGGGTCGATCGACTACACCCTCACTTACCTGCAAAAACAGTCATTAGTGGAGGCAGCACTGGCGGTGGGCGATCGCACCTCCATCCTTTCATTCCCCGTACCCTATCTGTCCGCGAATCTGCTCGGTTGCAAACATTTCCAGACACCTTTGTATTTTGTGGAGCTTCCGCCCGTCAATTTACTCAGGTTGGCAATGCTGTTCCCCCACTATTGGCATTCCATTTAGCCTGCGCCATTTATACGCAGCTTTACGCTTAAAGTTCTGGATCGGCAATGTCTACTAAGACTTTCAACATCCCCCGTTGCCGCGCCTGATCAAACGCTTGCACCACCTTAGATAAGGGGTAACGCGCCTGAATCAACGGGAGAACATTGACTTGCCCGGTTTTCAGCAGTTCTAGCGCTGGAGCAAACGGTCCACAGCGGGAGCCAACTAGCGTAATTTCATCGACCACTAGCGCCGATGCATCGATCGTCAAGCGTCCAGCATAGGTACTCTTTAACACCAATGTACCGCGTGACCGTAAGGCACGATGGGCGATCGCAAACCCCTCTGGATTTCCCGTACATTCGACGGCTAAATCAAATGTCCGATCGCTGACTATATCCGCAAATCCCACTTGAATGCCTCGTTCCGCCAAATTAGCCAGTTTTTCCGTGTGACGACCTACTACCACTAAATCACACCCAGTTAACGCCAGAGTTTGCGCCACCAATTGCCCCAACTTGCCATCACCGACAACCAATACCCGATCAGTGGCTTGTACCCGCACCTGTTGCTGAATCTCTAACGCGGCGGCTAATGGTTCCGTAAACGTTGCCACATCTGTAGACACATGATCTGGAACCAAGTGCAAATTTGCGATCGGTAACGTCAGGTACTCTGCAAATGATCCATGACGATTAACAATGCCCAATACGGTGCGGTGCTCACAGTGAGTTGATTGCCCTTGTTGGCAAAACCGGCACTGTCCACAGATGGCATTAATCTCACCGACCACTCGCTGCCCTAGCAGGTGCGGTGGGCCTTGTTCCACAACCCCAACAAATTCATGCCCTGGAATCCCTCGGTAAGGATAATAGCCTTGTAGCAATTCCAGATCGGTATTACAAATCCCCGATCGTAATACCCGCACCAAACTCTCTCCGACTGGCACTTCTGGCACTGACACATCTGTACGAAATTGCAATTGCTTGTTCTCTAGCCAAAGCGCTTTCATCGTTTTAGTATCTATATCCCTACATCCAGTTAAACTTAATGTCCCCATCCCTTTCTACATCCAATTTTAATCAGACGCTCTCCGTCTGTCAGTAAACGAGGAATGATTGACCTCTAGCACTCCTAAGGAAGCAGTTGGAATTGTCTTCCCGGACAGATGGCAGGGCTGGGTATAGCCCTAGAGAATGGCATGATGCCTACTCAAATTCTGCCCTGATCAGACAGGCTACAAGGAGGTGATACAAACACGATGCTGGCAGGATTTAGGGTAGACCAACGGTACCCGATATGATTGAGATCAGACCTATGCCGGAAAAGGATGAGTAGTAATCATGAACCGCCGAACTATCCGTACAGCCTTGGCATTACTAGTAACCGTCGGGTCAACCTTTCCCGCCCTAGCCAGATCTGTTCCTGGACGAGGGGTGGTTATCCTATAGGCTACTTCCCAGACGATACGGTGCGAGTCTTTACCCTGTTTGACCCTAGCACAACCCAGGAAGAGATGTCACCGTATGTAAAAACAACGGAAACTCCTGATGGGAAGCATGTAATTTACCAGTGGGGATATACTTTTTCTCTATGACACAAGCACTAGAACAACACACCTATACCCTCGAAGAGTATCTGGAGTTTGAGGTTGCCTCTGAGGAACGGCATGAATATCGGAATGGGGAAGTAAGACGGATGACAGGCGGGACACCCAATCACAATGATATTACTGGTAATCTCTATATCCTGCTCAAGCTAGCTCTACGAGGAAAACCCTATCGCACGTTCTATACTGACCAGCGCCTCTGGATTCCCGATCGCAATCTCTATACCTATCCAGATGTCATGGTAATTGAGGAACCTTTACAGTTTCAGGCTGGTCGTAACGATACTCTTACCAACCCGATCGCGATCGCTGAAGTGCTATCTAAGTCAACTCAGGACTACGATCACGGCGAGAAGTTCTCAGCTTATCGATCGATTGAGACATTTGCAGAGTATCTATTGATTGCTCAGTACAGTATCCATGTGGAGCACTACGTTAAGACGGCGGCGCATCAATGGTTATTCACGGAGTACGACGATCCCAACATCACTTTGTCTCTCAGGACTATAGAGGTACAGATTCAGATTGCTGACCTCTATGAAGGAATTGAGTTTTTAATCTCTAAACAGTAGGCTGAACATAGCTCTAAGGACTATGTGTGAAATACTCTGAAGCTTATAGCTAGCATTAAAGAGAATCGGGTTGAAATTCTGAGTTAAAGGGTGCAAGTTCGGGAAACCTATATTCAATGATTTGGTTTGCTTCTATGACATTCTTACTGCTCTTAGTTTCTATCGGGCTAGCTACTGCTCTTGCGTTAACGTTCAAGCAACTGCAACAGTATAAGAATGACTGCACAATCGCTCAACAGCGTGTAAAGGAAGTAGATAGGCGATTACAAGCAGCGGATCGGAAATATAGTGGGTTGATCTCTAGAGAAGATGCTATTAGGGAATTAGATACACAAATTACAGTTCTAACCGCTCGCCACAAACAGTTTATCCAGCAAGCAGAGCATGAAGAGCATAAGATATCTGACCGAATCTCAATTCTAAAAAACCAACTGAAAGAACTTGAAGAGCAGGAGCTTGTCGAAGCTTTTGGATTCTATGAATCTAAATATGACTTCCAGGGTTCTGACGACTATAAACAGCGTTTAGATCAGATTCGAGCCCAGCAAAAACAGATGCTTAAAGATAAGCAAGCTGCTATTTGCCATGCTGAATGGACAGTAGGTGGCAGCGCAAAAGAGGGCAAGAAGATGACTAACAACTTTCTTAAGTTAGTGCTTCGTGCCTTTAATGGAGAATCGGATGCTTCTGTGATGAAGGTTAAATATAATAACGTTCAAACAATGGAGAATCGAATTAGGAAAACCTACGAAGAACTGAATAAGCTATCGCAGACTACGCACTGTGAGATTAGTGCAAGCTACCTAAACTTAAAACTCCAAGAACTTTGGCTAACGCACGAATACCAGGAGAAAAAATATGAGGAGCAAGAAGAGCAACGAATCATTCGTGAACAAATGCGCGAAGAAGAGAAAGCAATACGAGAACTTGAAAAAGCAAGGCTAGAGGCTGAGCGCGAGGAAGCCCGTTATCAAGAAGCATTAGAAAAAGCACGTAAAGACATAGAATCTGCTACGGGTAAGACCCAACAGAAACTCCTCAGCCAAATTGAAGAATTAGAAAAGCGGCTTGCAGAAGCAGAAGCTAACAAACAGAGGGCTATCTCTCAAGCTCAGATGACTAAGTCCGGACACGTTTATATCATTTCAAACATTGGTTCATTCGGTGATGATGTTTATAAAATCGGCATGACCCGCCGTGAAAATCCACTGGATCGAGTTAAGGAACTAGGTGATGCTTCTGTTCCCTTTTCTTTTGATGTCCATGCCATGATCTCTTGCGAAAATGCTCCAGAACTTGAAGCTCGCTTACATAAACGCTTTGATAACAGAAGAATGAACAAGATGAATGCGAGAAAAGAGTTTTTTCGAGTTTCTTTGCAGGAGATAATTCAAGCTGTGCAAGAGATAGATAAAGAACTAAAAATTTGTAAGTCAGAGGTGAAATTTACGAAAGTGGCTGAGGCTGCTGATTATCGGAAAACTCTAGCAAAAGAACGGGAACTAGAGCAGCAAAGAGTTACAGTAGCGTCCTAACAGCTATGCAGTTCGGGTCTATTTCTCAAGATCGCGTGTGTTAGCTGACCTTTCTCTGGTTCCCTCCAGGCTTTGGTTAATTAGTTAGCTGACCTACCTGATTAACCTCGATCGCGAATAACCACCCAATCAAAATAGTGACATGGGAGGGGTAAGAATCTTGCTTTGCTTATCAGAACTTCCATCCAGAAGGGTGTTTGGGGCATATCAACTTCAGATAACCTGGAAAAACCAGATATGCTGCGAGACTACATTGATTAGTGCAGCATCGCCGCTGAATCTCAGGCATCGCCCAGGAGATCGGTCCTCACTCTTCTCTTGTATGCCCATTGCCCCCACATCGTTGGGTCCAAGCATCCAGAATCGCCTGGACGGTTGTTCTAAACTCGGTTCGGTCTAATGCCGCCTGAGAACGGTCTTGTTCCGCCGATCGCATCATTTGCTCCATTTGCAACGCTAGACCCTCAACATCAGCCGTTAGTCGCTCAATAGAACGGGTGTTAGAACCGACGATCGCTTCAATTCGGTCTAATCGCTCGCTAGACCCCTGGTTGCTCACTACAACCGCTTCCAGTATCCGCTCAATCCGGTCTAGCCGTTCTGCGCTCATATCGCCTTCGTCAATCCCTGACCCTATCCTATAACGTTGTCCACCCATTGGGGTGAGCCGCGATCGGGTCTAGCGATAGTCTTGTCGTTGAATATCCCGGAGGCGGGCTTCTGGACGCAAAAAGCGATCGAGTTGCGATTCAAAAAAGGCTCGATTTGCTTTCAGGTGTTTGGGATTGGGGTCATCCAGGGGATACAGCAATGCCGTCCGGAGGGCTTGAATCACCGCCGAAGTCACACAATACATCGATCGCTGGAAACTAACTGCCAATTGAATCAGCATGTCATCTTCACCCCGACAATGCTGTTGGTAATAGTCCACCAGATACGACGGCAAAAAGTGCAACATATCTTGAGCCAATAATGTTGGTGGAATGCCTGCCGTTCCTACAGGGAATTTATCCGCATACAACACGCCATAGTGGAAGTCCTTTTGGTCGGCGGGAACTTGATTCGCCTGGGCGTTATACGACTTTGTGCCTCGGAAGGGAGAGGTGCGATAGAACACTGCTTCTACATACGGTAATGCCGCTTCATACAACCAGGTAAATCCCTTCGACTTGGGAATGATTTCATAACATTCACCCCGGATGTAAACATGGTGGTAAATAGGACGACCCGCGATCGCAAAGATCCCATTCACCAGAAAATTCATTGCCTCTGGCACACTGGTAATCTTGCCCTCATCATACAGATCCGACATTTCAAAAAACACTGGAGCCATCACTTCCCAAAACAAGCCTAAATTGGCATAGTAGGACGCTTGACGGCACTGCTCCAGAAACATCTCTGGAAACAGTTTGTACAATCCCATCATAACTGGATTGCCCTGGAAGTAGGCGCGAATGGCTCGATCGGCATTCTCCCGATATTCCTGACTATCCAGATAGGGATCAAATTGATTCACCGGGCAATACATTTGGCGATGCCATAGCATCGATCGCATACATTCTTCCGCAAACTCCATGTTGATGCGATCGTGCCACCAATGATGCAAAATTCGGGGCAATTTGATTTTTAGTTCCCCTTTCGCCATGAACTCCAACAACTCTGGATGCGCCGTTGCCTCACCCCGCCAAATCCGCAAATCCGCATCATCACCTGCATAGTGATTATGCCGCTCCAAATAATCCTTAGGAATAAAGTATTTGAAGAATGGTAACGGATCTAAAAACACCCGCTCAGCAATATAGAGCAAATCCCGCCAATAAAAATCCATTGGCACCGCATAGGCTTTATACAAACCAATGATTTGCATCAGATTTTCTGGTGTATCCGGGAGCATCGCGCCACCCGCTTCCAACCGATGAATGATCTCGGCAAACGGGTGCTGAGATGGAGGTAGCTTAGTTTGGGGTGCAGGCATATTCATGGCGATCGAGGAGTAGGTTAAACAAAAAATTAGATTGCTGGTATGGAGGAATTAATGATTACTGCCCCACACCTAAGCTGATTTAGAGGCGATCGTTTTCCGAACTGATTGGGAGAAGCGCCGGAATGTAGCGCGGAGAAATTTGCGTTCGTCGATCGTGTGTAAAAAAATGAAGGCTAGGAAAGCGTAGGCAAGCCAAAAATGGAGGCTTCGCCCTAATGCCGCAACAGCATTATCCGGTGGGAAGAGACGGGGCAACAGTAAACCAAAAAAACTCACATCTTTGTCATAGGAATTGGAGAAGAACCAGCCAGTCAGAGGCACTACGAACATAAACACATACAGCACTGTATGGCTGACGATCGCCCAGATGCGATCGCCTTTAGGTAAGGGGCGCTTAGCTGCCGATTTCCAGCGGAGTGACAACAATAGAAAGAGAATGCGGGCTGTCAGCAAGCCCATCGTTAACACACCTAGCGCTTTATGGAAGTTGTATAAACTACCGCGATAGGATACATCACCCGAAAGGCTTGCCATGTAGGTTCCCCCTACAAACAGAATCAGATAAATCCCTGCCATCCACCAATGGAGTGACCATAACCGTTGAGCAAACGTCTTTGATTTGGGGGCTTTGCGGGGCTGAGTGTTAGAGTTAGCTACCTTGTTCACAGTCACCTCCAAATAGTCGTTATCAGATTGCCTTTGCCTGTTCTAACACTCAACCGGCTGT
Organism: Pantanalinema rosaneae CENA516; assembly: GCF_050753385.1. NCBI lineage: Bacteria > Bacillati > Cyanobacteriota > Cyanophyceae > Leptolyngbyales > Leptolyngbyaceae > Pantanalinema > Pantanalinema rosaneae. The sequence continues at coordinate 36,246 of NZ_JBLZFZ010000013.1, read as the reverse complement.
CATTGCAGTGATGGCGTAACTACTTGGGCAGATAAGGGATGATTCAAACTAGCCGTCGGTTCCAGGGCAACAATGCGATGGGCGATCGGGGCAGATCCTGCCAGAGTTGCCGTGGTTGTTTCACTCCAGCGCACTAACCAGGTTGGTTGAATTCCTAACCAAATGATCAACGCTGTCAACGCCAAAGCTGGAACTTGTTCCCAGAGGGTAACTTTGGGATAGTAGGCGGTGGCTGTATCGAGTTTGCCAAAACAAGTTCGGTTGAGCATGATCACGAAGTAAACCGCCGTCAACCCCGTACCTACAACGCATAACAGGGTTTGCAACGGAAAAATCGGATAGCTGCCCTGGAAGACCAGAAACTCGCTGATAAAACCAACCATGCCCGGAATTCCGGCACTTGCCATGCCCGCCAGTACCAACAATGCACTGGTCATTGGCAACCCCCGAATCGCATTCAACAACCCATTCAAGACATCTAACTCACGGGTGCCCACTTTGGCTTCGATCGTGCCCACCAGATAAAACAGCAGTGCCAGAATTAAACCGTGGCTAACCATCTGTGCCACCGCTCCCACCATGCTTAAGGGGGTTAAAGCCGCCGCACCGAGGAGAACATAGCCCATGTGACCGATCGAACTGTAGGCAACCATCCGCTTGATGTCCTTCTGGGCGATCGCCGCCATTGCTCCATACATCACACAGATCGCCGCAATCAGGGCTAATCCTGGGGTGACGAGCGACCAGGTTTCGGGAAACAGTCCCAAGCCAAACCGGACTAATCCATAGACTCCGAGTTTGGACAACACGCCACCCAAAAGAATTGCCGTTGGCGTTGAAGCTTCCACATAGGCATCCGGGAGCCAGGTATGTAAGGGAATTAAGGGAATTTTGATCCCAAATCCCACTAACAGTAACGTCAACAAAATTAGTTGAGTTCGTTGTGACAAGTCGCCTGTTTGGATCGTCTCATAATCAAAATTGGAACCAGTCAACCACCCGATCGCCAAAAACGCTGCCAGAATCAGAATGCCAGATAAAGCGGTGTAAATGAGAAACTTCATGCCAGCATATTCCCGCTTGGCTCCGCCCCAAATCACAATCAGCAGATAGAAGGGAATCAATTCCAGTTCATAAAACAGGAAGAATAGCAGCAGATTTTGTGCCATCAATGCCCCTGCCATGCCTGCATTAATCAGCAATACCAGGACATAAAACAGACGCGGACGCTGAAGTGGTAAAGCGGTTTTGCCGACTAACTCACTCGCAAAAATGGCCACGATCGTCAGCAAATTACTCAATGCCACTAACGGCAACGATAGCCCGTCGATCGCCAGGGAATAATTAAGACCCAGGGTGGGAATCCAGGGCAAATATTCCGGCATCTGGAAGGTGGCACTACTCAGATCGAACTGGGTCAGAAGCCACAGACTCCACAGCAAAGCAACGGTGACGATCGCGATCGTACCAAACCGCAATTGCTTTACCGGAATGCCTCCTGGCAAACATCCCACCAACAGTGCCCCAACCAGAGGCAACCAAATTAAGGTACTTAGCATAGTATCTATTGCTTGTTTCTCTACAGGGATCAAAAAATGAACTACTGAATCCTTAACCTGCTGCTCGACCAGACCATAAAGCACTAACTGAAGTCAGCAAAGAACTAATGGCTGGGTCTAACGACAACTGAGAGATCAACGGAAAACAGAGCCAAATGCCCAGAAAGGCTAATCCCATCAGAATTGTCAGCATGTAAAACTGAGACTGACCGGAGGTACTGTATTTCAGACTTTGTCCGCTCAACAGGGTAATCAGACCAAATAAGTTGACTGTGCCATCCACCAGATACTTATCCACCCAGGAGGTAAGACGTGAGATCAGATCCACCCCAAATACAATGCTGGAACGATAGAGGCTGGGAGTGTAAAAGTCATACGCCACCAGATCTTGCAGTCCTTTCCAGGGAAACTTGATCGGCTTAGGTATGGCTTTACCCAGGTAGATCACCGCACTTAAACTGCTGCCTAAAATACTCGACCAGATCAGTAACAGCGCCATATCTTTATTGAGTTGCACCCAACTCGGTAGTAAAGAGAACGCTTGTAGCACCAACGGTAGATGGAGGGTAAAGCCCAGCAAGATCATCATCGGCATCATCATCGGCCAATGCACTTCCGGCGATCGCTCGGACATTGGCTGAGGTTTCCCCCCAAACACCAGACAGAATACCCGCACTAAACCAAATGCTGTTAAGCCATTCACAACTAGCAATAGTGCCGCTAACCAGGGTTGGGTCTGCCAAATGCCAGTTGCCAAGTCTAGCATTGCCCAAAAGCTACCGAGGGGTGGAAACGCGATCAGTCCTAAGCTACCTACCACAAATGCCAGCCCGGAGAACGGTCGTCGTGACCATAGACCACCCAGTTGCGTTACATCCTGAGTCACATTATTCCAGACGATCGCGCCGGTACTCATGACCAGCAATCCCATAGACACGGCATGGGTCAATACCAGTAATAGGGCAGCATCCACCTGTTGCGTCCCGACGGCAACAAACACAATGCCCATGTAGGCACTGACTAAATAGGACAGGGTGCGCTTAATATCAATTTGTGCCAGGGCAATCAATGATCCACCGATCGCCGTTAAGGCGCCAATCAACGTTGTGGCAGACAGTACGATCGGTGACAACGCTAACACAGGGGTCAATTTCACCAAGACCCAGGCTCCCGTTGCCACCACCACCGAGTTCCGCAGAATCGTGGATGGTACAGGGCCCTCCATGGCTTCATCTAGCCAAAGATGTAACGGAAACTGAGCGCATTTCCCCATGGGTCCAGCAATCAGCCCGAGTCCAACTAAGGTGATCACAAAGGGACTGACCTCGGCTGTTTTTGCCCACTCCGCCAGTTCCGTAAAATTCCAGGTACCCGTTAGGGGCAATAACGCAATCACCCCCATCAGCAGGAACAAGTCACCCACGCGCTTGGTCAGAAAGGCATCCCGGGCACCCGTCACCACAAGGGATTGATTGAACCAAAAGCCCACCAATAAATAGGTGCCTAAGGTCAAGATTTCTAGAATGATGTAACTGAAGAAAAGGGAATCGCAAAGGGCAAGCGCTGTCATCCCGGCTTCAAACAGTGCCAGCAAGGAATAAAATCTTGCCCAGCCCCAGTCCATTTCCATATAGCCGATCGCATACACCTGCGCCAACAAGTTCATGCCAGTCACCAATACCACAGCACCGACTGTTAATGCCGAGGCGACGATCGGTAAGGTTAGATTCAGGTCAGCGACTTGTAGCCAGGTGATCGATAATTCATACGCTGGTTGCTGCCAAACGGCTTGTAAGGCAATCAACGCATGGACAAACGAGATCAAGGTCATTAGGGCATTAACATAGCCAGCCGGTCGGGGACCAGTACGCCTGGTAATTGAGGGCAACCAGATGACTGACAATGCTGCACCAATGAGGGAGTAGATCGGGACTAACCAAATCGTTTGTAGGAGGAGGGAAGCCATCCAAAATTACCTCATAGGACTCCAACAATAAACGCAAAAATAGCGGTACTCAGACTAGGGATTTTTCTTGAGTCAAGAGTTATTAGTTTTTCTTAATCTTTTGCGTTACTTAGAATTCAAGCATATTTACAATGCTTGAGTTAATCGATAGTTTTAAGCAAAACCATTGATAAACTCCTGAATTGACCGATATTCCAGGGCTTCAGCCAGTGATTTAATTGCTCAATTAATTTAATTGAATTTGACTATTAATCAGAATCATTAGATTCAGCAGCATATATCTATTGATTTGAGTCTATGATGGAGGTTCAATAAGTCACTATCGTTCAACCAGAGTAATTAATCGGACTGAGATCGTCTATCTCCAGTTATATTAAGTCAGTTGCGATCATGGACGACCAAAAAAATTCCCCTACTCCTCAAAGAGAAATCAGGGGAATCCGCTTAATTCAGGCTGTAAGGCAATCCATTACAAGCCGTCAATATTCTACAAGCCTGTGACATCAATAAAGTCAAAATCTCGGTAAACATTGGAGCCAATATAGCTGTTGAAGACTAGCGGCATCGTGCGACCGTAGTTGCGATTGTTCTCCCGACCACCGGGACCCTCATTCGGAATGTCTAGTCCACTGGGATCAATCCACATCAAAATATAGTAGCGTCCATTTCCTTGCCAACCATCCCATCCTCCTAAGGTTGGTAGACGAACATCCGTGTTAGTAAAGAAAGAGGCTTGCGTTGTACCAGGAACTTGGGCGGTTGTACTAATAAAGTTAGCGCTTGCCCCTGCCGCTAAGGGAGCAAAAGAAGCAGTGGTCAAGAAATGATCACCACCGTCAAGGACATCATCCGCAGAGAGATAGAAGTTTACCTGGAAGCGGAGTCCGGTTGTTCCAGTAGCAACAGTTCCCTGGTTCGTAATTGTGCCACGCAGGGTAATGGCACCACCAATCGTTTGACTAGACTGTACGATATCGAAGCCATTTCCAACCGCATCCGGTCGTACTGTCCCCGTAATACCAATGCCTAGCGCCCGATAATTGTTATTCTCGAAGGTTTCTACCACTGTGTTGCCGGGATCCGCCAAGACACCGAGGTAATAGGTCTGGTTGCCGCCCCACCAATTATCACTATTTGGCGGCAAGGTAAGACTAATGGTGCGCTGGAATGTCCCTGGTTGCACATTCGTGAAGGTAATGTAGTCATTCTCATCACTGACACCATCCCCATTTAAGTCAAACAACCGATCCGTCGGAGTAATCACCGCATCCCGCGACAGATAGATCCCAACTGAGAATGTTCTACCCCCTTGAGGCGGATTAGGATCCGTGTATTGCACCGTATAGGTGATGGAGATATTTCGCTGAGTACTTTGTGTTAAATCAACGGTACTACGAGTGGCAGTCAGATTTGTTGCAACTAAGTCGATCGGCGGAGCCTGAGTTGCCGCGATCGCTAACGAGTAAGGAGTCACAGTATCCGCAGACGGTGCAGCCGATCGCACACGAATAAAGTAGGTTCCAGCACTCAGGATTTCCGAGAGCAGTTCATTGGCAGTCCCAGGATTATTTGACTGCCAAGTCACGTCATTGTCATCTAGTTCTCCATTGTTATTGACATCCCGGATTAACCAGAGATCGGCATTGGCTTGTAAACCTGCCAGAGAAATTGAGACGGTTGAAGACGTTTGTAGGGTGAACCTATAATAATCGTTCTGGTCAGAAACAGAGCCAATGGTGTCAGTATAGGTAGCCGCGTCATTCCCCGTTCGGTCATCAATGACACCAATATTAAAAGCGGTTCCCAGCGTATTTCCTGCCAGGTCAACCGTACCCGCCGTCTTGATCACCCCCCCTAAATGCCAGGAGACACCCAGTGAGGAGAAAGGCGCTGTTGATAGATAGGTAATGCCATTCATGTACCAAATCTCATTGGCTCCAGTCGTGGTATTCCGCCAAATTAGATCTAAATGCCCATCACCATTAAAATCAGCGCATTCTGCAATCTTCCAGGCACTCCCAGTGCGGCTTGTCAGGCTGGCGGCTGATGCGTAGGTAGTGCCATTGAAAAACCAAACCGCATTTTGTCCTGTACTTGAATTACGCCAAACTAAATCATTCAAGCCATCGCGATTAAAATCCCCGATCGTTTCAATCCGCCAAGCTCCCCCGATCGCAGGGAGTAGAAACGCTGAGGAAATGGTGGAACGATCGCTATTCATCACCCACATAGCGTTCTCCCCAGTCGAGGAGTTCCGCCAAACCAGATCCAAAATGCCATCGCCACTGAAATCTGCTGCGCCAGCTAAGGTCCAGGTGTTAGAAATTGTGGGCAAAGAAAATGTCCCGAGTAAGCTACCATTTGAGGTCATCCGCCAGACACCGTTCACTCCGGTTCTGTTGTTGCGCCAGAGGTAGTCGTCCTGACCATCCCCATCAAAATCGGCAACATCAATAATTTGCCAATCAGTACTGACCAGGTTAGGTCCGGCTAGGGAAGATCCAACCAGCGTAGTATTGTCCATCCGCCAAACGCCGATGTCTCCACTCGTCGCGTTCCGCCAAATAATATCAGACCGGCTGGTACCAATGGAGTTGACTCCCAGGGTGTAGTTAATTAGCGTACTGGGATCGCTGGTAAACACCCGAATGTAGTAAGTACCAGGATTCAGGACATCAGTAATAATACTCTCGGATAGCGCCCCTGGGTTGGTAGAACTGCCCAATTCTCCTGTGAGCGGGTTGCCAGAACTATCCAAAAGTTGTAAATCCGCATTACCACCGAGTTCCGTCAGAGTCAGAATTAGACTGCTACTACGACCGAGTTGAATCCTATAGTAATCGTCTGAGTCCCCCGGGCCTAAAGAATAGCTGGTATCGGTTCCTGTATTTTTGAATGTTTGCAGTCCTGAGCCAACGGTGATAAGCCGCTGAGTTGTCGCATTATTATCAAATAAACCATTATCTGCCATAATCTATACCCTCCACAGTCGCAAGCCTATGTTTCCCCGCTTTAACAGATCAACAAGCACAGAGAGAGAAACTTTATTAACACTTTTTATTTGATACAGAATACGAGAAATCACTTACGTGATTCTACATAAAAAGCCAAGAAGTGAAAAAATAGATTTGGTCATAGGTCAGCTAGCGGTATAACGGGGGTGGTACAACATTAGATTGGCTACGTTCTTACCCAATACAAGCAATCTATGAGCAACCCCGATCGCTGGACAGCAACCTATCACCAACTATTTCCCAGTCCATTGTTTGTGTTTGATTTGCAAGACCATGCCGCCCTGGATCAACAACTTTTACAAATCATTTATCAGTTAAAAGCGACGGATCCGGGTGCTGTAGCCTCCAATGTCTTAGGCTGGCACAGTCGGGGGAATTTATTCGATTTAACTGAATTTCAAGGTTTCAAGCAATTCGTAGATGCCGCGATCGCCGATGTTGCCCAGGCATTAGGGTATGGCAATGTTCGGATTACTCCAGCAAACTGTTGGGCAAATATCAGTCCCAAATTTGCTAGCAATAAAATTCACGATCATGCCAATTGTCTATTTAGTGGGGTGTATTATCTCCAAACTGCTAAAGATTGCGGTAATTTAATGTTCTATGATCCGCGCAGTGCTCGGACATTTTACAAACCGTTAGTCAAAGAGTTTACACCATTTACGGCGGACGCGATCGCCTATGAGCCTCAGGCTGGACTCCTGTTGATCTTTCCAAGTTGGTTGAAGCATGGTGTAGAACCAAACATGAGTGACATCGATCGCGTCAGTGTTAGTTTTAACTACATCTTTAACTGAAACGAACACACAAAATTAGCGGCGTTTGTTGCAGCAGTACGACTGATTGCTCTCCTTTAGCATCACTCTAATTTTACTTACACCGGAATTTCCTTGAGGGTTTCTTTAACAATTTGCTGAATTTCCGATCGTGCCCGTTCATAGACTTCCGCCGCACACCAGGGACGCAGATAGAGAACTGTTTTGTCTGCCGCGATCGATAATACATGGCACGTCACTTTCGGATCATTCAGCACTAATGGATGTGGCTCAACAACGGCTAATAAATGGGTAATGGTAGATTCGATCGGTCGATTACCAATATCCACTTCTAGATCAACTCGTCGAGTGCCTAAGGCTGTTAAGTTCTTTAAATTGGCAGAGAACAAACTATTATTTGGCACCACAATTTTGACGTGATCTGGCGTGATGATTGTAGTAGAAAAAATGCCGATACTATCCACCATGCCAGACACTCCCGCCCCATCAATCAAATCGCCCACTTCAAACGGACGAAAACTGACTAGCATCACTCCTGCCGCAAAATGGGACAGGCTACTTTGTAACGCTAAACCGATCGCTAAACCTGCCGCCCCCAGGATCGCTACTAGTGTCGTCGTTTGAATTCCCAGGACATTTAATGCCGCGATAATCCCCACAATTAACGTTAGAATCTCCAACGCTTGCATAAAAAACTTGCGAATCGTCGGTTCCATGGGGGAAAAAAGTCGTCGCGTCACCCGTCCAATAAACCCAATCACGACTCGGGTCAGTGCCAGAATTGCGATCGCCCACAAAATTCTGGGGAGCAGTTCTACAGTCATATCCACTAACAGCTCGTAGAGCGAGGTAGGAGTCGTTTTAACGGTGATTTCTGCCAGAAAAGTTGGAGATCGCATAACTCAATCGTGACGAACAAAATTCTTCTCCAATCTTGCCCCAGAGAATCGCCAGCGACCAGTCTAATTTGGGGTTGCCTCAGAACAGTGATTTTTGTCCAAAACTGGGAAAAATAGAGTCACGCTAATGGCTCCACTACGGCTCACTCAACGCATCAGGGTAAAACATTATGGCTGAATCAACTGATCCCCAAGAAGCAACGAATACTGATAACCTGGCTGAGGTTTTGAGTTATCTGACGACGCTAGTCGATGCTCCAGATCCCGTTCTAGAAGAGGTCGCTGCTGCGTTAGAGGCTTTTACCCCAGCTTGTGAGTCTGACGATCGTCCTGATCCTGCGGCTCCACCCGCTTCAGACCCATTTCCCGACTGTTCCTGGAATCCACAATCCTTGTTTCCGTTGGATGAGGCGACGATCGTGGAGCAAAAAGCCTTATTGCTACTCGAACATTTGCCGGGGGCTGACATTGAACGGACGCGTGACCTGATCCAGATCAACTACAATGGCACAGAAGGGATTGTAATTTTTGTCACACCAGAAGCGCTGGAATTACGATTACCCACAGTGGAGTGGACCTCAGGCAGCTATGCCCCTAAGTCGTCCAGCAAACTCTGGAAGCGGCTCCAGTGGAACCAGGTTTGGGCAAACGAAATACCTGATCTATTACAAGCGGCTCTCACCGCTAGACGGCGCGAATTCCGGAATTGCCGTTACTGCCACAAACCATTTGCGATCGAACACATGTTTTCCAAAACTGCCTGCCACAGTTGTGCCAGCCTCCATGAAGGAGTCATGTTCTAACATCAGGAGTTCGGTGCTGAGAAACCTGCCTGCTGTTCTAACCAGGCAACCACATCGGCTACGGCGGTAAAATCCAGTAGGGCTTCACTCAACGCTTCTAAGTCTGGGAGTGATAGAGCTTGGATTTGAGTGTGTAAAGAACTATCCAATTCACCGACCCGCCGATTCAGCAAACGGATCACTAGAGACAAAGCCTCATTTTTCCGCCCTTCCTGTAATCCCTGCTGTAATCCCTGCTGTAATCCCTGCTGTAGTATGTCCTGGTAAATCACCGATTCACGCATGGTGTCCTCTTGAAAGATTTGCCGAATTAAATCTTTTTCAAACCTTAGTCCAGCTAAAACTTCAGCACAACTGGCTAAATTCGATCGTTGTTGACTGTCCTCCATTCTAGCGACCTGGACTGCTACTGCTTGCAGCAAGTTCTTTGGTGAGTTAGTCCGAGCCAAGGTGGCAAATGGCAATAGAGCTGGAATGCTTAAAAGTGCCTCAGGTTCTTGCTCCCAAATCCGAATTACCCGATAGCGGTGTTGGGTCGTCTCATCTTGATACTGTTCAACAACTGCCTCCTCTGAAGTTGTCTGTTTTAAGAACACCACCACTTGATTGACGGATTTGCCATATTCACGTTTCAAGCGAACTGAGTAGTCCAACATCCGAAATGGTAGCGGTGGCTTGGAAGTTGGTGAAGTCTGAAACTCAAGATGTAGAATTTGGTTCGCCGTTCTTAACAGCGTGAGGGCATCGGCGCGAATTGGCTCCTGACTCAATTCCGTTTTGAGGAGTTGAATCTCTCCTGGCTCGATCGCAAGTAGCCAACGAACGAAATCACCAGGATACTGTTCAGCTAGAAATTTACAAACATTGTCGTAGCTCATTCATTGTTAGCTCAATGCGATTGATAAAGCTGCATCACCTCAGAGATAGGCATGCGGGATTGGACTCCCAGAGTTAGTAGAGAAGTATGACCGTGTTCGAGGTGATCCGCCGCCGCACAGCCAATCATTGCCGCATTATCCGTACAGAATTTCATCGGTGGGAATAAAACCGTGAGATTGTGGGTTGCCACGATCGCCTGAAGATGTTGTCGCAACCCGCTATTAGCTGCCACACCACCCCCAACCGCGATCGTGGTTAGCCCATAGTCCAACGCACAGGCGATCGCCCGTTTCGTCAAAGCTTTCGCGACCGTAGCCTGGAAACTAGCCGCCAGATCCACTACAGGTAGGGGGCGATCGTCCTGCTGAAGTTTTTGTACCAACCGCAGTACCGCCGTCTTCAGGCCACTAAAGCTGGAATCATAGGGATGGAAACCCCCTTCCGGTAACGATACCTGCCCTTCTGGTAAGGGAAAGGCTTTGGGATTTCCTTGCTTTGCTAGGCGATCGATTTCGGGACCACCCGGATAGCCTAAATCCAGTAAGCGAGCCACTTTATCAAACGCTTCACCTGCCGCATCATCCCGAGTCTGCCCCAAGATTTGATACTCCCCGCATCCCTTGACATAAATCAGGCTGGTATGACCGCCAGACACCAGTAAACACAGAAAAGGCGGTTGCAGTGAGGGTTCACTTAGGTAGGAGGCATAGATATGTCCTTCCAGGTGATGAACTCCAATCAACGGCTTTTGATGCACCAATGCCAGGGTTTTGGCACTGGTTAAACCCACTAGTAACGCTCCGACTAATCCAGGCGCACAGGTTGCCGCAATCCCATCGATCGCCGACCAATCCAATCCAGCTTCAGCAAAGGCTTGCGCGATCGCTGGATTGATCATTTCAACATGCTGGCGAGAAGCCACCTCAGGCACGATCCCACCGTAAGGGCGATGAGACAGAATTTGAGAAGATACAATGCTACTCAAAACTTGACGATTCTTAACGATCGCCACCGCCGTTTCGTCACAACTTGTTTCAATTGCCAAAATGGTCGCCATTTGCTGGTAACTTTTTGGAGGAATAAGCTGTTTTCAAGCTTAAGCGTTAACTGGACTGCTGCAAAAGCCTGATGCTCTCCTTCAGTTTAGCGAACGCTTGTATCATGAAACACTGGCTCTTTTTGTAGAACATAATGTAAGAAGGGAAACAATTCCATGCGACGATTGTTTGCTCTGATTTTGGCAATCACCCTCTGGTTTGGGTTCGCGGCAACCCCTCCAGCCTACGCTTCACATCTCACTCCTTGTAGTCAATCGGCAGCGTTTGCTCAGCGGGCTAAAGCGTCCAAGAATTCGACAGCGGCTCAACGCTTCGATCTGTACGCTAAATCCGGTGTCATGTGTGGTGAAGATGGGCTGCCTCACCTGATTGTGGATGGCACCTTGCCCCACGCGGGTGAATTTTTGATCCCTAGCATTCTCTTCCTGTATATCGCAGGTTGGATTGGTTGGGTTGGTCGGGCATACCTGCAAGCGAACAAGAAGAGTAGCTCTCCCGAAATGGGCGAAGTTATTATTAACGTGCCTACAGCCATTACCTGCATGTTGACTGGCTTTGCTTGGCCTCTGGCAGCGCTAGGAGAATTCACCACTGGCAAGCTAACTGCAAACGACAACGAGATCCCCATCTCACCTCGCTAGTTGGTAAATCTGGAGGGTTTGGTAGGCTGATCAATTCCTGGCAATTCGGTTGAACAGGGTTTGATCAGATTTACATATCAAACCTCTGGATCGGCTAACTAGCGTGTCTTGGCTCTGCTGACCTTTAGGAGACTTTATCGATGCAATACTTTGTTAAGTATCTATCTACGGCTCCAGTGCTGGCAGCCATTTGGCTCACCATCACTGCTGGAATTTTGATTGAGTTCAACCGTTTCTTCCCCAATCTGCTATTCCACCCCATGCCTTAAGGCTGGATTGCCGTCAGCCGCACTCTATCGAGGGTCAAGGGCATGATTAGCCTGTTGCTTGACCCCGGTTCAGATTGGCTAACGGCTTTTAGTAGAAGGGCAAGATTGCCTAGCCTAAATCGGTTCACCATCCATTAGTGATGGCAGAATTCCTTAAGCCCACGATCGACGGTCGATCGTGGGCTTTAATCTAAGCGATATATTTCGGTCATGGTCTCAGACCTGGCTCAACCGATTAAGCACAAAGCGTAGACGGTTGCAGAGGTTTTTCAAAGTCCCGTCGCTGTAATTGTTTACCTCGGGCATCCTCTAATTCACAAAAAAATAGTCCGCTCAGTTGGCTACCATCGGCAAATTGCACCACAAGCATAGGTTCGCTGCTACTCATGAGCCGCACTGCAATAATCCGACACTCTTGCCCCCGGTAGGGATCTGCATGGGGATGGTTGGTCGCACCTAATTTACAGTGCAGACCAATAGCTCGGTAGAACGTATTTCCCTTGACATTAAACATTGACACTCTGTTCTCAACTTAATATGCCGCGATCGCTGATTCGGATTAGCACCAGCCTATTGGTCTTAAGCAGCTGATCTGACTTCGGTTGCTGTAGAACCATTGCGTAAGCTTGCCCAAACGGCGTACCGCTCCTGGGAAACAGTAATCACAACGGGGGCTCCTTGCAAAATTAGTTCACAGCCAAAGCGATAGGCTTCAAGCCGTTCTTTGACCGGAAATACTTTGACCAGGCGGTACAGTTCATTTGTGTGGGTCATTCCTTCACAAATCGCCTGATCCATGTAGAACTTAAATAGAACCACCTGCTGCTCTCTAACAACGAGAGGAACTGTATCTAGGGTGCTGATAGATGATTTCTTAGCAGTAGTCATAGCTGCTTACCTGGAACGTTGGGTTGGAGGTAAAGCCTCTATATAATGCTGAATTTGAGGGTGAGGAAATATATTAAACGCGCTAGAAGTATTTGTGCTTGCTAAGTCAACAGTAGAAGCGCGGGTACGTTAAGGGTCACTCGACTGAGTGGATTGATAGGCTAAAACAACGAATAGACAGGATTGTCGAGGAATTATTAAATCATCGTTGGATCTATCCTGTAACATTTAGACACATAAAACAAGTGTCCACCGATACATTTCTTTAAAAAACATCCTGGCTTTATAGAACGGGTCAAGTTTCGACCGCTTGAGTTTTCAGTCCTACCCAATCCCCAGGTTCGGTCTGCCCCAGGATATAAATGGCTAAATTGATGGAACCGACTCGATAGACGATCAGGTGCTGAAGCTGCTGCTTTAAGAGGTCAACGAGCTGCTGATACCGGCTTGCCTGCGCCCGTTCATTAGCGCCAAACCAACTCAAGGTCTGGGTAGCCGTCGCAAAGAAGCTGTCTAGATCCACGACCTCGATCGGGGTATCGGGTGGACGATCGATGATTTGGAGTAGCTGATTGGCAGTGATTGACGTAACAGTTGGGAATTGCCAATGCACGACTTCAAACGGATAATCTGATTCGCTCATCCAGAGCAACCCCTGGGTCGCTGCCTGAAGTTGATTGAGCAGATCTGCGGATGGCTCCATGATTCCTCCGGGTTGCCGCCACAGGATAACATTACCCTAAACTGCCCTCAACCGCGATCGCCCCATGTCTGACTTTTTCACCACCTATGGTCCCCTCCTGGTTTCGATGGTTTTGGGAGCCATGCTGGGACTATCCCTCTATCTACCGCTTATGGCAGGACAACTATCGTTAGCGAGTCCCGGATTCTATGCTTTGGGAGGCTATATTGCGGCGATTTTATCAACTCAAGTCTTCCAGTTTCAGGGTAGTTTATTCCCGATCCCGTTATTACTGCTGGAGATGCTTATTAGTGGCGTTGTCTGTGGGAGCTTGGGAGTGTTGGTCGGTGTACCCGCACTGCGGCTCCGAGGCATTTATCTGGCGATCGCTACCATTGCCTTTGTGGAAGTTCTCCGAATTCTCTGCCTGAATCTAGAGATCACGGGCGGAGCCATTGGAATTTTTGGTATTCCCCAACCCTTTGCAGGCGCGATCGATTATCTGTGGATCGCCTTACCACTATTGCTGCTGAGTATGGGCTTCCTGTATCGGCTAGAAAAGATTCGGGTCGGACGCGCCTTTATTGCCATTCGCGAAGATGAATTAGCCGCCGATGCCATGGGCATTAATCCCACCTACTACAAAGTCTTAGCGTTCACGCTGGGAGCGATTCTGGCTGGAATGGTGGGAGTCGTGAGTGCCCACTTTCTCAATACCTGGAATGCCCGTCAAGGGACGTTTGATGCCAGTATTATCTACCTGACCTTTGTGTTGATTGGGGGTTCACGCACCTTTTTAGGCCCCGTGCTGGGTGGAATGCTATTCACCGCCTTGCCAGAAATGCTACGAGCGCTGGCAGATGTCCCCAATTTGCCCCTCTGGTTAGCGCAATTTCTCCGCGATGGTCGATTAATCATCTTTGGATTATTAATTGTGCTGGGAACAATTTTCTTTCCACAGGGTCTGGTAACTCCTGGCTGGCTCAAACGTCTACGCCTGTAACTAACGAACCGAATTACACGCCGTCCTCAGTACCAGGCGAATCGCTTCAGATTGGGGTTTCAAATTGCGTTCTACCAGTTGCCCATCCACCCAAACTTCTTTAAACACCCCCCGCCGACAATCGGGAATTGCCGTCACTTGATCTCGACCGATCGTGTAAACAAGCATCGGATTTTTCCAGCACTCATCAGTACGGGGTAGATCGCCACATTGGGCACGAGCCCCATGATAGTAAACAGGTTCACCCGTCGAAGCTCGTCCCATATAAACTCCGTTGCTTTGGGCAAAGACGGGGGGAGTCACTGCTAGAGTAAACAACAGCGTTGCCATGATTTTTTTCACTGTCCGGCTCCAAGATGACTTATAACTTAGGGTTAGAGTGCCCTCTATCAGTAGGATTCCCCACCAATTCGCTTCATTCCCAGAAATATGCTGAAAGAGAAAAATTATTATTCTGCAACAACCTAAAAACGGTTAAAGGAAACCGAGTATGAGTGACGAAGTTAAATCTGTAGCAACAGAAGAATTTGACCTTACCAATTGCGATCGCGAACCCATTCATATTCCCGGCTCGATTCAACCGCATGGTGTCCTCTTGGTTCTGCAAGAGCCTGAGTTGACCATCTTACAAGTGAGTTGCAATACAGGTGATTTCTTTGGCATAGCACCAGAAGCATTGGTAAACCAGAATCTGAACCAGTTGCTTGATCAACCGCAAGTTGATTTTCTTCAGCAATCCTTAGCTCAACATCAAGATCCCGATCAGTTAAACCCAATTAAATTATCAATTTATAAAAATCAACGCAACTCGCTGTTTAATGGGATTCTGCACCGCTCTGACGCTGGTTTATTATTAGAATTAGAGCCTTCATTGTCCAAAGAAGTGCTGTCTTTTCTAGATCTCTATCATTTAGTCAAGAATTCTGCCAACGCGATTCAGAAAACCGCCCAATTCCAAGATCTCTGCGAGGTAATTGTCCGAGAAATTCGCAAGATTACCGGGTTCGATCGCGTCATGCTTTATAAATTTAATCCTGAAGGGCATGGCACCATTATTGCTGAAAATAAGCAAGCTCACTTGTCACCGTTTTTAGGCTTACACTATCCCAGTTCTGACGTGCCGCAACAGGCAAGACGGCTGTATTTAACTAATTTAATCCGGCTCATTCCTAACTTCAGCTATCAACCCGTTGACATTACTCCTGCCCTGAATCCAATTACCAATCAACCGGTTGACTTAAGTTTGTCTACACTACGGAGTGTTTCACCGTTACATGTGGAATACCTGCGAAATATGGGTGTAACGGCTTCGATGTCTATCTCGGTAATTAAAGATCAAAAACTTTGGGGCTTAGTTGCCTGCCACCATTACTCCCCTAAATATGTTTCCTATGAAGTGCGATCGACTTGCGAGTTTTTGGGGCAGATCATGTCATGGCAACTACCCTATAAAGAACAAACGGAATATCAGGAATATCGCATCTTCTTGAAATCAGTTCAAAACAAATTAGTTGAATTGATGTTACAGGAAACCCCGTTTGTACAAGGATTAATCAACCATCAACCAAGTCTACTGGACTTAACCAACGCCCAAGGAGCAGCCGTAATTCTGGCAGACAGTTATCAGACGATCGGCAACGTTCCTGGAGAAGAAGATATTAGAGCCTTAGTGCAATGGTTAGATCAATCTGAGCATCAAGAGATCTTCTCTACCGATCATTTAGCTTTGCATTATGCCCCTGCCCAAGCCTATCGAGAGGTTGCCAGTGGTTTAATCGCCATTGCTATTTCACCCGGTCAATATATTTTGTGGTTCCGACCCGAAGAAATTCAGACGGTCGATTGGGCAGGCGACCCGAATAAACCGGTCGAAGTCAGCACCAATGGGGAGGTACGTTTATCACCGCGTAAATCCTTTGAACTCTGGAAAGAAACCGTTCAATCTAAATCGCTCCCCTGGGAAACCTGTGAGATTGCGGCGGCGACTGAACTGAGACAGGCAGTGATTCAAGTGGTGCTACGGCAGGCGAATGAATTAGCGCAACTAAATCAAGCATTGCAACAATCAGAAGCTAGAGAACGGGAAAAATCAGCCGAATTAGAACAAACATTAAATCACTTGACACAGGCACAAACTCAGCTGGTGCAAAGTGAAAAAATGTCTAGTTTAGGTCAGATGATTGCCGGGATTGCTCACGAAATTAATAATCCAGTCAACTTTATTCATGGCAATCTGTCCCATGCCGATACTTACATCCAAGATTTATTAGGTTTACTGAATTTATATCAGCAAACATTTCCCAATCCGGGTGAGGTGATTCAGGATGAGATCGACGCGATCGATCTGGAATTCCTCCAAGCCGACTTACCTAAGCTACTCACATCAATGGAAGTTGGGGCTGAACGCATTAGTACCCTGGTTGCATCTCTACGCAACTTTTCTCGCTTAGATGAAGCGGAAATGAAACCTGTCAACATCCATGAAGGAATTGACAGCACGTTATTAATCTTAGGAAATCGGCTCAAAGTCCGACCCGAGCAACCCCCAATTCAGATCATTAAAGAGTATGGTAATTTGCCTCAAGTTGAGTGTTATGCCAGCCAGTTGAACCAAGTATTTATGAATATTTTGGCAAATGCGATCGATGCCTTAGAAGAGGGCGATCGACAACGCGCTACTGAGGCAACATCCAATCACATTAATACGATTACGATTCGCACCAGTAAATTCCAATTAACAAATCAACCGCTCAACGATTGGGTCAGAATTCAAATTATTGATAACGGCCCCGGAGTGCCACCCGAAATTCGCGATCGCCTATTTGATCCATTTTTCACCACCAAACCGATTGGTAAAGGCACTGGAATTGGGCTAGCCATTAGTTATCAAATTATTGTCGAGAAACATCAGGGTCAGCTAACTTGCCACTCTGAACCAGGACAAGGGACTGAATTTAACATTGAAATTCCCCTCCGGCAGCCTGTTATTTCACCGAGCGTTGCCAGTCATCAGGTGTAACAATGAATCAACCCGAGCAAGATTTAACCTCAATTTCCCTCAGCGATCGCCCAATGCTAGAGGCAAAAGGATTAACCCGCCGCTTTGGTGGATTAATTGCAGTCAACAACGTTTCCTTCACCGTAAATCCCGGCGAAATTTTTGGTTTAATTGGACCTAACGGAGCCGGAAAAACCACGCTATTTAATTTAGTCACAGGGCTAATTCAACCGTCTAGTGGACAAATGCTGCATTGTAATGAAGAGATCTCTCGGCAGCGTCCCTATCAAATTGCGGCTCGGGGAATTGCTCGCACCTTTCAAAATATTCGCTTATTTGGTAATCTTACGGCACTAGAAAATGTGACGATCGCCCAACATATTCATACTCGCAGTGGTCTACTTAATGGCGTATTAGGATTACCACCCGCTCACCAGGAAGAAAAGATCACTCAACAAAAAGCCTTGGAATTATTAGAGTTAGTCGGACTTAGCGATCGCGTACAAGAACAGGGACAAAACTTTGCTTATGGAGATCAACGTCGGCTCGAAATTGCGCGGGCCCTGGCGCTGGCTCCCCAAGTCCTGTTGTTAGATGAACCCGCCGCCGGAATGAATCCAAATGAGAAGCACCAGTTAAGCGAATTCATTCGGCAAATCCGTGAGCAATTTAATCTGACGATTCTCTTAATTGAACATCATGTGCCCTTAGTTATGGGATTATGCGATCGCATTGCGGTGTTAGATTTCGGTCAATTAATTGCCCTGGGCGACCCGGCTAAAGTTCGTAGCGATCCCGCCGTAATTGAAGCATATCTAGGTGGAGAATAATTACTGATGACGGCTCCTGCATCTCCACTACTAGAAATTGTTGATCTGAGTGTTAACTATGGTGGTATTCAAGCCCTACAGGCGATTAATTTAGTGATTCATCCCGGCGAAGTAGTCACTTTGATTGGTGCCAACGGGGCGGGAAAATCAACCACACTTCGAGCCATTTCGCGGATTGTGAATCCTAGATCAGGACGCATTCTCTATAACGGACGCAATGTTACCCGGTGTCAGGCCCACGAAACCGTCAAATTAGGCATTGCCCATAGTCCGGAGGGGCGACGGGTGTTAGCTCGACAAACGGTTTTAGATAATTTGGAATTAGGGGCATATACCCGATCTCAGCCTGGTCAAATTCAGGCAGATATTGACCAACAATTTGCCACATTTCCTCGATTAGCCGAACGACGACATCAACTGGCAGGCACGTTAAGTGGCGGCGAACAACAAATGTTAGCGATCGCCCGGGCATTAATGAGTCGCCCCAAATTATTGTTATTAGATGAACCCAGTTTAGGACTCGCTCCCGCGATCGTGCGGGAAATCTTTGGCATTATTCAAACCCTACGAACCACGGGAGTCACTATTCTATTAGTTGAGCAAAATGCTAACCTGGCATTGCAACATGCCGATCGGGGCTACGTCTTAGAAGCCGGACAAATCACCTTAACTGGTAATGCCAGTGATTTATTAGCCGACGATCGAGTTAAGCAAGCCTATTTAGGCTAGCCGACATCGGATAGCTAGAAACAGAATACCCACCCCAACAGTCGTCTGTCAGCCGGGGTGGGAAAATGGCAGGTTGGAACCTAATTACCAGAGAGCCGGAACCGCACAATAGGCCAGATTCGAGGCACCCACAGGAGCACCATCCGCTCGGCGAGCATCCGTCACCGGAATCCACCGTTTAGTCCCATTGTCATTAATTGCCACCATAATCGTAGCGGCTGTCCCTGTCCCTTCAGCCACAACTCGCTCCTCATAAGGATCCGAGAGGGTAACTGACTCGCCAACCCTGACGACTCTCACTGGAGTAACGCCGGGATTATACAGGTCATTCGGGTCATTAAAGACTGGCAACTGGTTGTAATCGGCTCCTGCCACAGCGCGAGGAAACTCGGGTCCACCCTGAATACTGACAACACGACGGCACTGCCCACCCCGCTGGGCGATTAAAATGCTAGATTCGGTAGATGATGAGAGCGCAGGGGCAACCATCCCAAAGGCAATCCAGCCCATAGCAATGGCAACAGCCGATCGAGTCAAATGCAATGGCATAGACAAAACCTCACATCTTGTAAAACTTCAACAATTTACGGACATTAGTTACAAACTTGCTCCAACCGACCAGTTTAATTTGTCCTAGAGATTTTTTTGAAGAAAGCCGCAAAAAGCAAGAAAAAGAGAAAGTTCTTAGCAGTTTTCTTTAACTAACGAAGGATTTCGGCACATCAACCCAGGTTTTGTCTTGATTTGATTGCTGCACCAGATCCATGAGTAACTGCGAATAGACTCCCTCCTGCAACGACGGCACGATCGCCTGTCCCTGATCAATGCCCTGCACCCAGCGATCGACAATCCGCAGGAACGGGGCAATCCGCCCATCCTCCCAGGTACGGGGAAACTCCAACCTAGCCGGAATTTCTAACTCAGCTAACTCTGCGCCCTGCTGGCTCCCCCAAAGCTGGAAGCCATGCACATAGTCCTTTTGATTGCTACTCCCCAATACCAACGTGCCGCGATCGCCATAAACTTCAACCCAATGTCCGCGTCCCTGGTAGGTTGCCGCACTCAAGTTAACCTGGCAGGGCGTACCATCGGCTAACTCCAGCATGATTAAGCAAATATCATCGGCATCCACAGACCTGAGTTGTCCCCCACTAGCGGGATCGGGACGTTCCAGGACAGAAACACTTAAGCGAGCACAAAGTTGTTTGACTTCCCCAAATAACCAGGCAATGTAATCGAAAGCATGGGAACCGATCGCGCCTAAGGCTCCCCCCCCCTGATCCCTGCGAGCATACCAATTCCAGGGACGGGAGGCATCGGCTCGGCTGGAAACCAGCCAATCGACTTTAATCAATCGCGGTTTGCCGACATAGCCTTCTGCCAGCAATTCTGCCAACCGCAACCAGGCTGGAATACAGCGAAACTCAAAGTTCATGGTGGTAATTAATCCCTTTGCCGTCGCCAAATCGTGCAGTTCTCTCGCTTCTGCCACCGTTAGCGTCGTCGGCTTTTCTAAAAGCAAATGCTTCCCTGCATTTAGCACCTGTTTTGCCATCGGGTAATGCAAAAAAGGCGGGGTCGAAATGCTCACGCCCTGAACATTCGGCAGTGTCAAGATTTCTTCTAAACTCTGGCAAGCCTGGGGAATTTGATGCGCCTGAGCGATCGCCTCGGCTTTTGCCCGATCTCGATGATAAACGGCAACAATTTCGGTGCGGTGATGGGCTTGAAACGCCGGAATATGGACTTTTTGCCCAAATCCTGTGCCGACGATCGCCACGCCAATAGTCGCCTGACTCGAAGAAACCATAACCACTTCCACCTTCAGGTTCACAACCGTTTAGACTACAAACATGAGCCAGATTATGGGAATGGAGTAGCGCCATTGCCCTAGCTCGATCGCAATCCACTTTTTAGATTACGCCAGGATATGACCGCCGCCGCACATCCCCAGCCGGATTCTCCATTTGTGATGCCAGCGATGGTATTCGCAATCATCAGCCGTTAGGATGACATATAGCACCTGAGGACGCTTGTACCATGTCCGAACCCTTGCTCCCAGAACTGGATGATGTGCCAGATATCCGTCATCTGGCGATCGAGGACGATACCCCTGTGGATAATCTGATCTCAGAAAAACAGCAGCGCTTATTAACGGAACCACTTTACAGCAATCCCGCTGTCCTAGCGCCATCCACCTTTCTGGTCGCTGCTAATGTGGGGGTATTTTATGGCATTCGCCAACCTCCGCTCGTACCGGATGTCTTTCTCAGCCTGGATGTGACGGTACCGCAGGACTGGACAGACAAGAAAAACCGGACTTATTTCATTTGGGAATTTGGTAAGCCACCGGATGTGGCGATCGAAATTGTGTCGAATCGAGAAGGCAATGAACTCGGTCGCAAATTGCGGGACTATGCCCGGATTGGCATCAGTTATTACGTGGTGTTTGATCCCTTACACCAATTGGGCACAACCTTACTCCAGGTCTTTGAAGCTACCGCCGCACAGTATCATCCCCGCTCGGATGGCTGGCTAGAGGCGATCGGCATTGGATTGACGTTATGGGATGGTGCATTTGAAGGTAAAACCGATCGCTGGTTACGCTGGTGCGATCGCCAGGGACAAGTAATTCCAACCGGCGCAGAGTTAGCGGCACAGGAACGGCAACGGGCTGAACAAGAACGGCAACGGGCTGAACAGGCTGAAGCGAGAGCGGCGGCATTAGCCGAACGGCTACGGGCAATGGGCATTGATCCAGATGTTTAGGGAAGCTTGATATGGCTCGAACTCCAACGCTCTCCTACGATCGCGGGACGTTACTGATTCATCCCCCCCCGCGTGGCAAGGAATGGATGGATTATGCGACCTGGGACGATCGGGTGGAAAAATTCCGGATTCCGGCGCTGCATTATCGGGATGTGGTGTTGTCGCTGCGGGCGGCGAATACCGAACTGATTGATAACGCCAAGCAGTTTCAGGAGATTGAGTTAGTCCCCAGTTTGGAGATGGAACCCTATCCCCATCAGCAGGAAGCCTTGGATGCCTGGAAGCGATCGGGACGGATGGGTGTAGTCGTGTTACCAACCGCCGCAGGTAAAACCTATTTGGCGCAACTGGCGATGCAGTCTACCCAACGCAGTACCTTAATCATGGTGCCGACGTTGGATTTAATGCACCAGTGGTACGCTCACCTGAAAGCCGCGTTTCCCGATGTCGAGATTGGCTTACTGGGGGGTGGTTCCCGCGATCGCACCCCGATTTTGGTGTCAACCTATGATAGTGCTGCAATTCATGCCGAAACCCTGGGCAATCAGTATGCGTTACTGATCTTTGATGAATGCCATCACTTACCGAGTGATTTTAATCGGGTGATTGCCGAATACGCGATCGCGCCTTACCGCCTGGGATTAAGCGCTACCCCGGAACGGACGGATGGTAAACATGAGGATCTGAACACCTTAATTGGCGCCGAAATTTATCGCCGGACGGCGGAGGAACTGTCGGGAACCGCTTTAGCCAATCATAAAGTGGTGCAGATTAAGGTGCATTTATCGCAGAAGGAACGGGAACGCTACGATCGCCTAATTCAGACCCGCAATGCCTTTTTGCAAGAAGCCAATATTTACCTGAGTAGTGCCCAGGGTTGGCAACGGTTCGTGCAAGCCAGTGCCCGCTCCAAAGCCGGACGACGCGCCATGTTAGCCCATCGGGAAGCGAAGGCGATCGCCTTTGGTACCGAAGGTAAATTACGGGTATTAGCCGATTTGCTGGCAAACCATTACCCCGAGCGATCGTTGATTTTTACCGACGACAACGCGACTGTTTACCGGATTTCACAGGAATTCCTGATTCCTGCGATTACCCACCAAACCGGAGTCAAAGAGCGGCATGATGTGTTGCAACGGTTTAAGCAAGGCGAGTATCGATCGCTGGTCGCCTCTCGCGTGTTGAATGAAGGGGTAGATGTGCCAGAAGCGAGTGTAGCGATCGTGTTGTCAGGAACAGGCTCGACGCGAGAATATATTCAACGCTTGGGGCGAGTGTTACGCAAGGGCAAAGATCCAACGAAACTGGCGTTACTTTACGAAGTCGTGGCAGAAGATACGAGTGAGGAAAATGTCTCCCGTCGTCGCCGAGGCACAAAGTCCCAACCCCAATCGAATCAATTGGAATTAGTACCCTCACCCTCTCCCTATGCTGTGCAACGAAAGGCTATCCCGCGCGCGGCGGAAGCGGAAGCTGAATGGGGTAGCCCAGTAGATGATAGGCCTGATTAATGCGGACAGTTAATCTTCGCTTCTACAGGTGGGAAAGTCGTGGGAGCGATCGGCAGTTTAGCTCCGATCGTCGTCTCTTCCGGTGGTTCAGTCGATAGGTAGAAAACTGCATGAGCGGTGGGCGCAAATTGGATGCGATCGCCATGCTGCAAATCATAGGTGCAGTGATCAATCACCTCACCATTCCCTTGCTGCAAATCAACATCGGCAAGGCGATACCCCGTTGCAGTTTTAATAAACAATGCTTGGCATTCGTGAGCGGTCGCTGAGATCAGTTGAATATCACAGTCGGCACTACCACCTACCCAATATTGTCGCTCTTGTAAATAGATAGTTCGAGCACCCAGTAAATCCTGAATCACTAGATAGGCATAGCGGGGGTTTTCAGGTAGCATAAGGGGTTGCAACAAAAGGATGTTTTTTCTTCTTTAGCGTAGTAAGTTTGATCAATGACCGTCAATAGTACAAAGTTATGACTGACGTTGATATCAGTTTAAACCGATCGCTTCCCAGTTTTTCTCTCGTACTAGAAACCGAAAATCTGGAAAACGCTGATCTAAATGATTTATTACGATCGTTAGCTTCCTTAACCAATCAAGAAATCTCGCCCCAACAGGCGAATGACGTGTTGTTAATTGATAGTGGTGATACCCCTGCCGAATTATTAGCAGAATTATGTCGCCAGTATCCCTGGATTACCGTCAAAACAGCCCCTCCGGCAACTGGCTACTACACTGCCAAAATGTTAGGCGCAACCTGGGCAACGGGAGAAATTATTGTTTACTTCGATTCTGATTGCATTTATGAATCAAGTTGGTTAACGCAAATGTTACTGCCATTTACTCAAGACCCAGCGATTAATGTCGTCGCTGGTGAAACTCGCACCCGAGGTCGAGGAGCCTATGGCACAGCAATGGCATTAACTTATATTTTTCCCCAGTATTCGGGACAGACTAAACTCACTCCTGTACCGCAATATTTTTTCAACAATGTCGCGTTTCGCCGCGAGTTTTTATTGCAGCATCCGATCGCGGATAACCTGCCGTTATTCCGGGGAAATTGTGTGCTGCATGCCCATGATTTGCGGCAACAAGGCTATACGATTTGGCGACAACCGTTAGCCAGAGCCACCCATGCGCCCCCTGAACATGGATCGCATTTTTTCTGGCGATTTCTATTAATTGGACATGACTATTATTGGCAAAAACAACTGCTAAAAGACCGGGTTTCTACTGCGACATCGAAATCCGATCGCCTGGAATCCTTCCGCGAAGGCGGATTTCAAGGTAAAGTTCAGGTGTTTTTTGAGCGTGTCCAGAAACTCTTTGCCGACGATCGCCGCCACTGGTTCTATTTGCCCCTGGCAATTCCGATCGCTGCCACCTCCATCCTGTTAATTTTCATCGGCTATTGGATTACCCGCTTCCAACCGGATTACCTACTCAAAGCCTACGAACGCGCCGCCAATACCGGAGTGTCCAATCCCTACTCGACCACATGACGATCGTTGGTGAACTGACTTGCAGTTTTCGATCGCAAAGCACCTCCTCTGATTGGATGAAGCGATCGGGCGATGGGGATAACTGGGTTCACGGCTTACCTTAGAACAAATGTTGTAAGGAACGATTCCGCTATGCAGCCCGTCACTCTAGCTCAACCGACTGTTAACCCCCAGCCTGCCGTTGCTGAAGTACCGCTTCAGATGGTGATGATGCAAATGGTAACGGGCTATTGGGTTGCCCAAAGTATTTACGCGGCGGCGAAGTTGGGCATTGCTGATTATTTACGAGAAGAAGCACAACCCTGTACCGAGTTAGCGATGCTGACTGGCTCCGATGAGCGATCGTTGTATCGCTTGTTGCGGGCACTAGCCAGTGTGGGAATTTTTGCCGAAACAGAACCCGGTTGGTTTGGTTTAACTCCAATGGCAATGTTGCTGCAACGGGATGCCCCTGGCTCGATTCGGGATATTGCGATCATGCTGGGTGATGCGGAACACTACGGCAGTTGGGGCAACATTCTGCACAGTATCCAGACGGGTGGCAGTGCGTTTGAGGATTTGTTTGGCAGCAATATCTTTCAGTACTATGCCCAAAATCCCCAACCTGCGGCGGTATTCGACAAAGCTATGACGGGGTTCTCGGAAGTGGAGGGCGCTGCGGTAGCTGAAGCTTATGACTTTTCCGAGATTCACTGTTTGGCAGATATTGCCGGAGGTCAGGGGCATCTCCTTACAACGATCCTGCAAGCCAATCCCCACATGATCGGGATTCTGTTTGACCAACCCGCTGTAATTGAAGGAGCAGAATCGTTTCTTGCGGCGAGTGGTGTTAGCGATCGCTGTCAAACGGTTGCCGGAAGCTTTTTTGAGACTATTCCGGCTGGAGCCGATACCTACATTCTGAAGCATATTGTGCATGACTGGGACGATCAGCGGGCGATCGCGATTCTGCGCCAATGTCATCAAGCCATGCCCGATCACGGCAAGTTGCTGATTGTGGAACAGACTGTTCCGGATGGGAATGAACCCTCAATGAGCAAATTTCTGGATTTGAATATGCTGGTGATGTGTCCGGGGGGCAAGGAACGCACCGTGGGTGAATATGAAGCGCTATTTGCGGCGGCTGGCTTTCAGCTCAATCGCATTGTGCCAACGACACAGATCGTGAGTGTGATTGAAGGCGTGAAAATTTAGCGATCGCCCCTAACGATCGCGCTAGGCGAGGGAGCATTGCACTTTGGATGGTACAATTGCACCATTCCATCGCTCATCCAGCCATGTCAGCCCGTGCAGACCAGGATTCCCCCTGGAAGGAGATCTTACGTCAGTATTTTCCTGAGGCGATCGCGTTTTTCTTCCCGGAACTGCATCGCTTGATTAATTGGCAGCAGCCCCCCGAGTTCCTCGACAAAGAGTTTCAGCAAATTGCCCCCGATACCGAAACTGGCAAACGTCATGCGGATTTGCTGGTCAAAGTGTGGCGTAAACGTGGCAAAGAATTATTCTTACTGCTGCATGTTGAAGTACAAGCTAAACCTGAAGCCAATTTCGCGGAACGGATGTTTATCTATGCGCTACGCATCTTCGATCGGTTTCGTCAACCAGCGGTGAGTCTGGCGATTTTGTGTGACAGTCGGACAGACTGGCGACCGAACTGTTATGAGTTCAGTTATCCCGGAACGCAACTGTTCTTTCAGTTTGGCACTGTCAAGTTGTTGGATTATGCTAAGCAATGGCAGGTGTTAGAGACTAACCCGAATCCCTTTGCCACGGTGGTGATGGCTCATCTCAAGGCGCAGGAAACCAAACGCCATGCTCACCAGCGCAAAGAGTGGAAACTGAGCTTAATTCGCCGCTTGTATGAAGCAGGGTACAGTCGGCGGGAAGTGCTGAACCTGTTCAAGTTTATTGATTGGGTTATGATCTTGCCAGAGGGCTTGAAGCAGGCGTTTTGGCAAGAGTTGAAGGCATACGAGGAGGAACGCAAAGTGCCCTACATTACGAGCGTGGAAGAAATCGGCTTTGAACGGGGGATTCAGGAAGGGCGACGATCGCTCCTCTTACTTCTCTCTCTTCAGCTAGAGCAAAAAGTGGGGCAGTTACCGCCCTCTCTACACGATCGCATTGCCCAATTAAACCTGACTCAACTGGAAGCCCTGGCGATCGCGTTGCTCAATTTCTCTTCCCTTGCTGAATTGGAAGCTTGGCTGGAAAGTCACTAGGAGTAAGGCTTGGATCATGGTTGCTCTACTTCCTGGGTGACTACATAAAGCAAGATAGCATAGAGAACTGCTCATAAAATTTGCATTGAGGCAATTTATGTTGAATGTCACTATTGATGAAATCCAACGCGATCCTCTAAAGTATCTTCGTCAGGTAGAGGCAGGTGAAACGCTTGTTATTGTTCGATCTGACAAGCCGATCGCTGAACTTAGACCGATTGCTAGTAGTAAGCAGTTGCGACCCTTTGGTTTATGTGCAGGCGAGTTTACGGTTCCAGATGATTTCGACGCTCCTTTGCCGGAAGATGTCCTCAATGCCTTTGAGGGCAAATGAGGATTTTGCTAGATACGCTATTTTTTGACCATTGCACAGTAGATGCAGCAGTTCGTGCCTATTCAGTTAGCGTCTTGTAGCGGCGTAGCGGTTGTGGTTTGGACAGAACGACAACATGACGTAATTCGGATCATTTCAGCACGAAGGGCAAATCGAGCAACAAAGACTTAAGCAATACCTCTCGTACTAATTGGGCAGCACTAGAGGCAATGGATGATGCAGAAATTGATTACTCTGATATGCCACCATTGACAGAGGAGTATTTTGAGAAGGCTACTTTAAGAATTCCTGCGTCCCAAGCTCAGCAGCTAGTTCAGATTGAACCTGATGTATTGAAGTGGTTTCAAGCTCAAGATGATGAATACAAGGCTTTAATCAACTCAATTTTGCGGCGTTACATTGAAAGCCACGGTGAACAGCCAGCAGTATAAAAACTCACTTGGAGTGGGCTGACGAAAAATCTGATCACTGATTCTCGTTCTGCTTCAGCAACGAGTTGGGCAACTTCTGGATCAGTTGTGCGATTGAAAAATGCTGGAGTTAAGCGACAAGCCCAAACTATCATGATAAACTGCTGCAAGATCATTTGTTCTTGTATGACGATGACGAATCTACCCCACTTCATTCAATACCAAGGCAGCAAAAGAAATTTAGCGAAGCACATCCTCCAGTTTTTTCCGAAAAATATCAACAGGCTGGTAGAGCCTTTTGCTGGAACTGCTGCGATTAGCATTGCTACGTCTGCAAATCAGATTACTCATAGTTTTTGGTTAAATGATCTGAATAAGCCTCTAATCGAGCTACTAGAACTGTCTATAGAAAAACCAGACGAAATAGCAAATTTTTACTTAGAGCTATGGAATGAGCAACATACTAATTCTGTAGCCCACTATTTTGAAGTCAGGTCAAAATTCAATCAGACTAATGATCCAAGATTATTCCTTTATCTTCTAGCAAGATGCGTTAAAGGTTCGGTTCGCTACAATTCTGAAGGATTATTCAACCAAAGTCCGGACAAAAGAAGAAAAGGAACACAACCTGAAACGATGAGAAAAAATATAGTAGGTGTATCTAGTTTGCTCAAAGGCAGATGCATGTTTACTAGTTTGGATTATCGAGAAGTATTAGAGCAAGTCCAAGAAGGTGATTTTATTTATATGGATCCTCCATACCAAGGAGTATGCGGAAATAGAGATTCAAGATATCTATCTGGGATAAATTTCGATGATTTTGTGTTAGCTCTTGAACAATTAAATCGAAAAGGATGTGCGTTTGCTATCAGTTACGACGGTAAATTAGGTGATAAGGCTTTTGGTAAGATTCTTCCTAAATGCCTGAATCTTGAAAGAATCGAAATCGAAGTTGGCAGATCCTCACAGTCTACATTGTTGGGCAAGAAAGAAACTACAATTGAGTCGTTGTACCTGTCGCCAATTTTATCCAAAAGCTTAATGAATACTAAGATTTATGATTTTAGCTATATTGGCAAGAAACCAAAGCAGCTAACCCTCTTGGAAAAGCATGGAGAATTCGCAGCAGCTACCCGATGACTTCTTGGAACTTTGTCGTTCTGTAACAGCAAAGAGGCCGAAGGCAGTCATTGATCACATCTTGAAACACGGATTTATTACAACTGAGGAGTTGAAAGAAACTTACGGTTATAACCATCCTCCAAGAGCAGCTAGAGATGTTAGAGAGAATGGTATTCCATTAGAGACTTTTCGTGTTACTGGAAGTGATGGCAGAAAAATAGCCGCATATCGGTTTGGGGATATTAGCAAGGCAAGATTCACTCGCCTTTCTGGAAGAACAGGTTTATCCAAGCAGATTAAAGAGGCATTGATTAGTAGATATGGATGTAAGTGTTTTATTTATTTTGAAGAGGTAGATGAACGCGAGTTGCAAATTGATCATCGTGTTCCTTTTGAAGTTGATGGTGAGCCGGATCTAGCCCCAGAAAACTTTATGTTACTTTGTGGCTCTGCTAACCGGGCTAAATCCTGGTCATGCGAACATTGCGAAAACTGGAACAAAATTAAGGATAAGTCTATTTGTCTATCCTGCTACTGGTCGTATCCGGAAAGCTATGAGCATATTGCAATGCGGCAGGTCAGAAGAATAGATCTGCTTTGGGAAGGAGATGACATTGAGATTTATGAAAGGCTCAAGCAAAGGGCTGTTAGCGTAGAAAAGGAACTGCCTGAGTTTGTTAAAGAGATTATTGAGCGTGAGATCGAACGTAATAGTGATGGCTAACACTGCGTTGGTGCAGACGGTACAAAGGTTGTCGGTGAGAGTTCGAGGTTATCTGCCGCCACATAACATCACCGTTAGCCGAGTTATATCAATTACTACTAACTTTGGGATCGAGGCTATCACGCAAGCCGTCGCCTAATAGGTTAAAGGCTAAAACCATCAGGGTGATGACTAAACCGGGAAATAGGGTTGTCCAGGGAGAGGTGAGTGAGTAACCTCCTTTAAATGCATCGGCGAGCATTGTTCCCAGTTCGGGGGTGGGTGGTTGTGCCCCTAAGCCCAGAAATCCTAGACCCGCTGCTTCCAGGGTGGCTGTGCCGATCGACAATGTAGCTTGCACCACGATCGGCGGCAGACTGGCAGGCAAAATATGACGGCTGAGAATGTGCAGGGGAGAAGCGCCTAACGCTCGGACAGCCTGCACAAACTCTTGTTCGCGTAACGACAACACCATCGCTCGTGCCAGCCGAATGTAAATCGGAATCTGCACAATTCCTACGGCAATCATCACACTTTGCAGACTGGGACTGGTGACGGTGACGATCGCGATCGCCAATAAAATTGAGGGAAACGCCAGCAGAATGTTGGTGAGCCAGTTAATCACTGCTTCGACTTTGCCGCGATTATATCCGGCGATTAGTCCTAACCCTAAGCCAATCAGTAATCCCAATCCGACGGAGACGATGCTGATTAATAAGGATGTGCGAATGCCGTACCACACCAGCGTTAGAATGTCCCGTCCTAAGGCATCGGTGCCAAACCAGTGCGCGGGACTGGGGGGCAGCAGGCGGGCGAGATAATTGCGATCGGTGGCGGGATCGTAGGGATGCAACACGGGAGCTAGCAACGCCAACAAGAACAGGACAATGCTTAATCCTAAGCCAACTCTACCAGAGGGAGATTGCCAAAATCGTTGGGCGGCGCGTTGAGAGGAGAGGATGTTTGTTGTCATCGCCATTGAATCCTGGGGTCAATCAAGATGTAGGACAGATCCACCAATAAATTGATCACCACAAAGGCGATCGCGACCACCATCACACCACTTTGTACCACGGGATAATCTCGCGCCAGAATACCTTCGTAAATCCAGGAGCCGATACCCGACCAGGAGAAAATCGTTTCGGTTAGAATTGCACCCCCGAGTAATGTGCCAAATTGCAGTCCGGTAATGGTGCTAATCGGTAACAACGCATTTTTGAACGCATGTTGGCTAATTACCCAGAATTCCGGTACACCTTTAGCTCGGGCAGTCCGGATGTAGTCTTGCGAGAGCGTTTCTAACATTGCCGATCGGGTAATTCGCGCCAGAATCGCCAGGGGAATGGTGCCCAGAGTTAAAGCAGGCAGAATTAAATGTGCCAACACATCTCGCAACGCTGACCCATTCCACCGCAGTACGGCATCCAGAACATAAAACCCAGTGAGTGGCTGGAAGCTAAATCCGGCATCGACACTAATCCGACCACTCGGCGGCAACCAATGCAGATTCACCGCAAATAAATAGATCAATAACAACCCTAACCAATACACGGGCAATGACACTCCCAACAGAGAACCTGTCATCATCAAGTGATCCAGCCAGGTATTTTTGCGTACTGCTGCCAGCATTCCCGCCGGAATCCCCAGAATTAACGCCACGAGCATTGCCGCGATCGCTAACTCAAACGTTGCCGGAAACCGCGTCCGCAATTCATCCACGATCGGAATGCCGCTAATAATACTGGTGCCCAAATTCAAATGCAGCAGATTATTCAGAAAAGCTAGATATTGCAACGGTAAGGGGCGATCGAGTCCTAACTGTTCTCGCAGGGCAGTGACTTGATCGGGGGTTGCCCGTTCCCCTAACAAAACTACGGCGGGATCACCGGGAATCAGATGCAGTAGCCCAAACACTAATAAAGTGATGCCCAGCAGCACAGGTAATAAACTAAATAAGCGTTTCAGAAGATAAATCCACACAAGCACGCGCCATAGGGGTTCCCGCCATTATCATACGAAGTTGAGCGATCTCCAGGTCGATCGCGCCAATTCAGCAGAATGCTGCCACAACTCAGTCATATTGCCACCCAACGGAATGCGAGCGGAGTGGAATCAAGTTTGATTGTGATCAAACTCAATAACGTAGTCATGCAATCGAGTATGATCGTTCGATTAATCATAAAATCTTATTTCGATCTAAGTAAGATATAAACGTTATTCAGTTTCATCGGAATGATATTGAGTAACGCGGCGATCGAACTCCATGCGATCGTCCGATTAATAACAAAACCTTATTTCGCTCTAAGTAAGATATAAACGTTACTCAGCTTGATCGGAATGACATTGAGTAACGCGGCGATCGAACTCCATGCGATCGTTCGATTAATCATTAAATCCTATCTCGAATTGAATTAACGTGACTCAGTTTTGTCGTGATGACATCGAGTAACGTGGCGATCGCACTCCATGCGAGGGTCGGTTAACTCATAAACGTTACGATCAAGCTAATAATGATAGTGATTGTTCACATTGTTTATGACAGCAGAAATCGCATTATCCAATAGGCGGGGCTTTCAGTTTAATGAACTGGAAATGAATACGATCGGCATCCTGTTAGTCAAAGCTCCGATTGATTCAGTCAGCCCAGCGATCGCAACCGAATTTGGAGGCAGTTTAGACCAAAATATTTGGGGACAGCCGTGTGATCCTGATCATGGCTGGCGATCGCTGATATTCCAGTACAAAGAACATCCCTGGACGATCGTTTTGCCAATCGATGTCTGTCTAGAGAGCCAAGTATCTCAATTCTCTGGATTACTCAAGACTCAGTGTATTTATTTGCAGCATGAAGACACCTCAAGCTGTTCTGCTTACCATCTATTTGACAATGGTAAATGTATTGAAGAGTTTGATTGGGGAGACGATTATACGGAAGAGTTCCTGGAAATCTCTGCTTCAGAATTACCTGAATACGCTGAACAGATGGAAGCTCAGGGGACACCTTTACCAGACCAATGGAACCCGAAACAATGGGATATTTATATTACTAGCGGCAGTTATGTTGGCTACAAATTTCGGAGCGAAGCATGTCCTGCCGACATTACCGAAGCCCATTTAAAGGAGACAACCCTCTTTCTGGATTCTCTTCTCCACAGACAGGATGCCTGGTTGCCCGATTATCCATACATTCCTTGGGGCGAGACGATCGCAGCTGAAGCGGCCACGGCTGACGACTTTGTCCGTGTAGATGGCATTCGGTAATGATTCCTGACGATTGCGCTAAAGCCGTGAAATAGGAACGATCGGCTATGATGGAGCATCTGATCTCAGGAATTGACCTGAAGTAAGTGGGGTGGGATGGAGATTAGTCTGAAACAATTGACGAATGTGCTTTGCCTGGTCGGATATGTCGCCAGCTTTCCAGTGAGTCTATCCGATCGCTCCCAACCTCCCGCTTCCCTGGTCGCTACTCCAGTTCAGATGGCCGCCATCAGTGAAGAACAGGCATTCCAGCAACTGATCCAGACCGCCAAACGACAGCAGTTACATCAACGCCCGATCGGGGAGATGATGCAAGCGATCGCAGAATCCTTATTAGGGCGAACTTATCAGGCAGGACTATTGGATCGATCGCCGCAAGAAACACTAATTGTCTCTTTGACTCAGTTTGACTGTTTGCTGTTAGTGGAAACCGTTTTAGCCCTATCGCGCGGCATTGTTTTGGAGGATTACTCCTATGTCACCTTTGCCAATCACCTGCAAGCCCTGCGCTATCGGGATGGTAAGCTGGATGGCTACTGTAGTCGGCTCCATTACTTCTCGGAATGGATCATTGATAACCAGAAACGCGGTATCGTTCGCGATCTCACGGCTGAATTGGGTGGCATCGCTCAAGCTAAACCCTTGAACTTTATGAGCCACCACCGCCAGAGTTATCCACAAATGAGTGATCCAGCCACCTACCAGTGCATCCAGCAGGTCGAAGCCCAATTACAGTCCTTGCCACTCCACTACATTCCCACCGATCGCATCCAGCAAATTTATCCCCAGTTGCAACCCGGAGATATTATTGCGATCGCCACCGATCTGCCTGGTTTAGATGTCACCCATACTGGGATTGCCTACCGCCAGCCGGATGGTAGCTTTGGGTTACTCCATGCGTCTCCCAGTGGCACAGTCAAAATTTCCCCTGATCTACAACGCTATATCGCCAGAGTTGAACACAGCATCGGTATTACCGTGGCTCGTCCGAACTAATCCCGCCACAGGGCAATTCCCCCCAGAATGCCGGAAACATTCGGCACAATTTTGACATTGGCAGGCAGTTTAAAGGTGATGCGATCGGTATTGCCCCCACCAATATAGAGGCAATCGTAATTAAACAAGTGTTGTAATGAGGCGATCGCTCTTTCCAGGCGTTGATTCCACTTTTTCTTACCTTCGCGATCGAGGGCGGCTCGTCCCAGTTGTTCCTCGTAGGTTTCCCCTTTGCGGAACTCGTGATGTCCCATTTCTAGATTAGGTACTAACCGACCATTTAAGAACAGTGCCGAGCCAAACCCCGTTCCCAGTGTAATCACCAGTTCCACCCCACGACCCGCGATCGCCCCTAACCCCTGCATATCGGCATCATTGCAAACTCGGGTCGGCTGACCCAATTGTTGAGTTAGTGTCCCTGCCAGGTCAAACCCAATCCAATCGGGATGCAAATTCACGGCGGTTTCCGTCACCCCCAATCGCACCACTCCCGGAAATCCGACCGACACGCGATCGTACTCCAGATCTTGCACCAGTTCCACTAAGGCGGCGATCACTGGAGCAGGCATCGCTGGTTGGGGCGTGGCAACCCGCACTCGCTGATTCAAGGGATTACCAGTTTCATCCAGCACCATTGCTTTGATGCCACTACCACCAATATCGATCGATAACGTGCGTTGGGGTTGCTGATCCATGCTTAATCCACCCAGCCTAAGTCTTGTTCTGTCAGTTGTCCTGGCACTTTATTGGGAAAAATTGGATGTGCCAGCGATCGTTCTTGCAGTTGTCGGAAGCTATCCGCCGTAACGAGCGGGGCAGGCTGAGCTTTCGGGGGAGCCGGTTTGGCAGCCGGTTGTGCCGTTGGTTGTGCCGTTGGTTTCGCCGCAGGTTTTGCCGACTGCTTTAAAGCTGCCAACTCTTGGGTCAGTTTAGAATTTGCCTCGGCTAACTGCAACGCCGCTTGTTTTGCCTCTGTTAGTTCAGCATCTAGTTGTTTGGTCTTTTGTTCTGCGGTTTGTAAGTTACTCTGCAACTGTTTCAATTCGGATGCTTGAGCATTCATTTCAGTTTCTAACTGATCGCTGTGTCGCTCCGCTTTCTCCAACTGTGATTTTGCTTGTTTCAGATCTGTTGCCTGCGCTTTCAACTCCGCTTTTAGGTCACTCACCTGTTGGTTTAAGTCTGCCTCGCGTTGTTCCGCTTGCTCCACGGCTGTTTTTAACTCTGCCACTAACGTTTCCAGTTCTGGTTGCTCCTCCTTGACGGGAACTGCCTCCACCTCGATCGTGGCTGCACTATCCTGGGTTGCCTCCGGGATTGATGACTTGGTTGGGGCTGAAGGGTCAGCGTTCGCATCAGCACTCGCGCCCTTGTCCGTGGGTTTGCCAGCCTCCTCCCGTAACAAATCAGATAAGCGTTTTCTAGCCATGCTGCCTCCAATCCTGCTGAATTTCATCTAATACACGACGATAATCTGCCTCCGCTTCTCGGGCATTCGCTCCCCGAAGTTGAGTAATCGCCGTTCCTTCTAATACCGCTCGTTCATGAGCTTTATAAGCTCGAATATACGTCGTGCAAGCCGGAATACCTAACTCCTTGAGAGTGAGTTGCGCTTCCACTGCCTCAGTCGATCGCCGTGGATCGACCCGAGTTAGTAACACCCGATGGGCAACGCCTCTGGGCACCACTGCCTGTCGTACCGTCTCAATTAATGTTGCCAGATCCATTGGTGTGGGTGGAGTCGGTAAGACCAAATAATCGGCGACAGGAATCACGGCGGCTAATGCCTCTGAACCTAACGCCGGGGGGGTGTCTACGACTACCTTGTCATATTCTGCTAAGGCTTGTAGCTTACCCAATAGCATCGGATCCGTTTCCTGCGCCAGGTCAAACCCGATCGCCCGATCGCCCCGTTGTGACCACCAGGAAGCCGACCCCTGCGGATCTGCATCCACTAACAACACGCGCTGCTGTTCAGCCAACAGGGCAGCTAAATTAACGGCAGTTGTTGTCTTGCCAACTCCCCCCTTGCCGTTTAATACAACCAGGATTTTTTTGGAAGGGTTAGACTTCACAGTCAGTTGCTTATGTCGAGAACATCACCGATCGACACAGCGATCGTCTGATATTCACAGAAACCAATCACTGCACCTATCGGCTTGCACTATACCGCGTTCTGCATCGAAAGCCGACAGATCCCACGAATCTCAACAGAAATTGTCAACGGTTGGCAATAAATGGGTGAGGAGGATGGGGAAGATGAGGCGGGTAGGGAAGGTGAGGCGGATGGGGAGGGTGAGGAAGGTAAGGAGGGTAGGGTTGGTAAGGAAGGTGGGGAAGAGACTATATAAATCTCCTTATCTCCCCATTTCCCCATCTCCCCATCTCCCCATCTCCCCATCTCCTGTCTCTTATACACATCT